>JAAUSV010000014.1 GCA_012032525.1 Leptolyngbyaceae cyanobacterium SL_7_1 | reverse complement strand
AAAGCAGTTCCTCAGAGGGGCTGAAGCTCGTACCTCTGAAACCTTACATCAAGCTATTGCACAAGGGTTAGAGCAGATTACCTTAAGACGATATACGCAGTTGGTTTACCCATGCCTGCTACTGTACTTAATTAAACTGCACACCGCTATATACCTCAGAGACACAGTAATGCTTACTTTGACTCTTGTGCTTGAGTCATTGTGGTACTGGGCTCAGCATCTGCTAACTCGCCATCCGTAGGCATGGCAGCAAGACCTGGCACTAGATCCGTCAATTCCCGTAGGGTGTCGTTGATCTTAGCAATCCGGCGAATCAACGCTGCGTCTTCCGGCGTGAGCAAACCAATCGTACGGGATGGCTGCTCACGAGTTAGAACGGGCAACTGGTGCAATCCCCGTGCTGCCATTCGATCGATTGCTTCCACCAAAGACTCATCCCCATAGGCAAAGAGCAATTCGGTTGTACAAAATTGGCGAACGGGTTGTTCCATGAGTTGTTTGACTTGCTCGGCAGTTGTTGCTCGCGTCATCCAACGGTTGATATCTTGTAAGGTGATAATGCCTAACAGGCGATCGCCCTCCATAACCAATGCACAGTGGGAACGGGTTTCTGTAAGCCGTTGGATGGCTTCTCTTAAGGTCAGATCCTCCAAAAGTTTGAGTGGGAAGGAATGCATGGCTTCCTCCACCGTCAATGCCAATTCTTCTCCCAACCCACCTTGGGTTGCCAACTCCCGTTGTTCCCCGTCAGAATCAAGTTTGACAGTGGGTTGCAACCGCTCCATCAGCCAAACGCTCAACCCAACGGCTCCCATCAAGGGCAACACAATCCGATAATCTTGGGTCAACTCAAATAGCAATAAGATGGAGGTTAGGGGAGCACGGACGCTACTCGCCAGAACGGCTGCCATACCTACCATGGCGTAGGCAGGTGGAGATGCCATGTAGGGATGCAATGCGGGGAAGGCGATCGCCAACACCTTCTCATAAGCTGACCCTAGAGAAGCCCCTAAAAATAAAGCTGGAGCAAATATCCCACCGACAAATCCGCTGCCAAAGCTAAGGGAAGTCATGACTAGCTTGAGCACCAGCAACGCTAACACCAACTGCAAGGGAAACTGCACATCTTGCAAAATCGCTTCAACGGTTTCATAACCTACGCCTAGAATTTGCGGATATCGCAGCGCCACAACCCCAATGCAAGCCCCTCCAAAAATGGGATGAAACGGTTGGGGCACTCGGTTGAGCCACCGGAATCCTGCTACATCTCCTTGAAATATCCGTTGGCTCACGGTGATCGATCGTTTATACAAAATTGAGGTAAGACTGGCTAAGACTCCCAACCCGATATACAGCGGCAATTCCCAAACGCTGCGAACGTCGTAGGCAGGCAACGAAAAGGCGGGTTGAAAGCCCAATCCAAGTTGTGCAATCCAAGCAGCCACCACTGACGCCAGCAGCACCACGCTGACCGCCGAGGTGGCAAATGTGGTTCCCAATACAACTTCAAGCGCAAAGAACGCCCCTGCGATTGGCGCATTAAACCCAGCCGCTAACCCAGCCGCTGCCCCGCACTCAACAACAATTGTTGGCGCTCTCCTGAGACACGCAAGACCTGCCCAACAAGCAAGCTAAAATTGGCTCCAATTTCGACACTCGGACCCTCTGGTCCCAACGATGCCCCCGTACCAAGAGAGATGGCGGCGGCAATCATCTTACTCACCGGACGCAATGGCACCAACTCTCGCCCTCCCTGTGCCATTTCCATCAACGCCGCCAATCCAGGACCAAAATCCTTAATCTGCCAACGCAATAATCCGATCAACCCTCCTCCCAATAGAGGAATCAAGGACAGTGTCCAATGTCCCCAAACCGACAGAGAACTAGAGACTTGTCCCCACGTCAATTGATGAATAAAATCAATCAAAAAGCGAAGGATAACTACGCCTGAGCCAGCCCCCGTACCAATCAGTACCGCAAGTAGCAATACGATGGTTTCAGGATTAGGTTGCAGGCGATTCAGCCAGTGGGTCAGTAGGGAGGTTTGATCAGCAGATGGAGGCAGCAGCGGAAACGATGGATTGGGGGAAGGGTCCATTCGGGATTATGAAAAAGGAGTGGGAAAACCAAAATTGCGTCTTTGTTCTATTGTTGCGGATGACACGGTAAAACAGTAGGTTAATTTGACACTTCTTCTGGGTCAGACAAAGTGGCAACGGGATGACCCTGGTATATATCCTGCGCCACCTGGGTAGCTGTGACGATCGCCACTCCCCCGATCACCGCTACTGGCAACAACCCCTGCCCCACTAACGCCAATGCAAACAAAATTCCCGATGCCATCAGGCGATACCGGGCACGTACTTTGCAACGGAAGATCACTCCTGTTTGGTGCAAGATCGACAGTGACATTAGGCACAACGCCACCGAGCCGCACAACAACCAGCGATCGCCATCGGGCAATGCCAATACAGAATCGCTTAGGATGGCGTGCTCCACGGCAACCCCCGTCCCTGCAATGCCAATCACTAGGGGTAAATGCCCAAATAGCCAAATTTGGTAGATCCACCATAATTGCTGTCGCCCTGCTGCCCGCAACGTCGCACTACCAACATTTTCAAAATAGATCCACCACAGGGCAAAGGCAATGCTAAAGCCCAAAACCGCCGTTGTCACTGATAAGGGATACCAGTTTCTTTCAGCGATCCCATCCACCACCGCGATGATAGCTTCCCCTAAAACGATAATAGTGAATAACCCAAATCGCTCTGGCAAATGCTCTGAATGGGGTAACAGATTGGTCTGCCATCGACGAGCCAAAATAGGAGTCGCAAATCAATGGCGATCGCCACCATCCACAACCCAAACCGATAGGGAACTGGCACAAACACAGACAGTAGCCAGAGCAATGCAGCCACTCCAAATCCACAGACGTAGGAGCTTGCTAACCCCTTCGCCAGAGGAACATAGCGAGCTACTCGAAAGTATTTAAACACCAGCACTGTCCGAACTGCGGTGTAGGCAATCGCAAAGCCAGTAGAACTTTCTTGCAACCCATGGTGAACGTTAACTGCCATTGCTGCAATTCCTAGCATTTGTAGGGCTGTTAACAACCGTTCTCCCAAATCGTCCACATCAAACCGATTGGCATAAAAGGTCGCTCCAATCCAAGCCCACCACACTGGGATGAACAAGAGTACAAATCCTAAATATCCCCCCAAGGAGATGTTGTCGCTTAGTTTGTGGGACAACTGGGATACTGCCACCACAAAAACCAAATCATAAAAAAGTTCAAGCCACGTTGCATGGCGCAACTCTTCTTCAATATCTTCACCAATTCGCAACTGAGGGGGACGAAACCACTGCATTGCAACGCCTCCTAACCATTCATTTTGTATCGTACGCGAAAGTTTGATGTAGGGATACCTAGACAGGCAAGATTAAACATCGGGTCAGCTATTTAGCACAGAAAATTCCGACATTTGACTGGTAGTAACCCTGAGCTAAGGGGAAAGTTATGACTAGTAACTCCGGAAGCTCTGAACGAATTTCCTGTAGCCCAAAGTTCACTACGGGTTTGAAATTTTGAATAAAAGCAACAAAGAGTTAGTCAGCCCCGAATAGTTCTGTTGCTCCAATTCGTTGTTCAAAAAGCCATCATTGTGATGATCATTGGCTGGTTTCTTTTAACCTTTTCTATTTTCCATCTCGGATTATTTCGTTGTTAGCGAGCATTTTTCAAGGAAATAATCGATCGCTAAACATCTGTTAGTAGCAATCATTCTTTAGATTTTACTTGGGTTTTTGGTTTATGATCTCTACCTCTATTCTCTTCATTGATTCTACTGTTAACCTATATTCAACCCTGCTTGCAGATGTAAATTCTTCTACTACTGAAGTTATTATTCTTGAGGCTGACAAGGACGGTATCGAGCAAATTACAGCCGCTTTGGTAGAACGTTCTAAAACCAACCAAGTTCACATTCTTTCCCACGGTTCACCTGGATGCATTGATCTCGGTAATACTCAACTGAGTTTGGAGACCTTCGATCGCTACAGTCCCCAACTCCACCACTGGTTCAACACCCAAAATGCTTCCTTGTTTCTCTATGGTTGCAATGTAGCGGCTGGCGATGCTGGAGCAGAATTCCTTCAGAAACTTCGCCATACGACTGGAGCCAATCTTGCGGCGTCTACCAGCCTAATAGGGCACACCGAACTTGGAGGAAATTGGACATTAGACTACACGCTTGGTGCAATTGATCCACAAATTCCCATTGCTCGACAAGCCCTATTGGCATATCCAGGCGTTTTGACCACAGCACCGACGATCGCCGATACCGCTACTCAAACCCGATCGATCGCTGAAGATTCACCCCTAACGATTACGGGCTTGTCAATTGGTGATCCTGATACAGGAGAAACACAAGCCGTAACGCTTTCCGTTGCACAAGGGGTACTCACTCTAGCCTCTATCAGTGGTCTAACAGGGTTAACCGGAAATGGCACAAGTAGCCTCAGTTTTTCGGGCTCAGTTGCTAGTGTCAATGCCGCTTTAAATGGCATGAGCTACAGCCCCGCCACCAACTTTAGTGGAGATGAGTCATTGGTTGTCACTGTTAATGATGGCGATCAAAATGCCTCGCTGGCAGTGCGATCGCCGTCACCCCAGTGAACGATGCTCCAACGATCGCACCCAGCAGCACCACCGTTTTAGAAGGTGGTAACGTTGGTTTTTCTGCCAGTAATTTTGGCGTTGTTGATGTTGATAATCAGGCGGTACAGATCATCCTCAAAATTGGCAGTATGCCCAACAAGGGCTACCTGACATTGGGGGGCAGTCGTCTTGCGGTTGGCTCAACCTTCTCCTATGACCAAGTCGAGCAATTACAGTATCACCACGATGGCACTCAAACAAGCGTCCTTGATGGTACGAGTGATGGCTTCAGTGTCACGGTAGACGACGGAGCAGGGGGCACAGTTGGTTCAACAACCATTCCGATTACTATCACTCCAGTCAACCAACTTCCTACGGTGACAGCGGCAGCTACCTTGCTAGAAGGAGAACTCGATCATCCGATTTCTCTAACCATCAACGACCCCGATCAGAGCATTGCCAACTACACCGTCAAGATTCTCAGCCTGCCGAGTGATGGAGTGCTCAATTTGAATGGTAGTCCTGTCACCGCAGGACAAACCCTCACTTCTGGCGATGTTGCTAACCTCACCTACACTCACGATGGCAATGACGACAACAATGGCTTTCCGCCACCCGATGCCTTTTTAATTGAGGTATCAGACGATGGGGGGGGGACAGGAATTTCCGGTTCAACTGTTACAACGGTCGAGCTAGAGATCAACCCCAACAATGATGATCCCACCCTAATCACCAACAACGGGATTAGTTTGAGTACGGACTCCGGTAATCGCTTACAGATAATCAACTCAACCCATTTAAGTGTCGCCGACCCAGACTCAGCTACAACCCAGTTAACCTACATCCTCACGGCTATCCCAACTCCGACCGTTGGTACGCTCCAGCTTTTTGATGGCGGAACCTGGAAAATTCTGGAAGCAGGCACTAGCTTTACCCAAGATGATCTAAATGATGGGCGAGTCCGCTACGAGTTCCACCAGAGTTCTAGTGGCAATCAGTCATTCTCTGACAGCTTCAGTTTTCAAGTGCAAGACGGGGAAGTTCGAGAATACCCGACCGTCCGTGAGGGAGGCATCTGGAAGACAGATGGTTCGAGTCTAGAAACATTTACTTTCAATATTAGTATTGATGTTCCCGCTGGCAGTACTGGCGGTAATGGCGTTAGCAACGGGGGTCTGGGTAATGGCGATCCGAACAGCAATATGCCCTTACTGCCCAACAACACCAACCAAAATCCCCCTGGGATTTCGTTGAATACAGGCATCGCCAATTTGCCTGAAGGCACGTCGATCCCAATCACCAGCGCCATGTTGCAGGCAACCGACTCTGATGGTGTAGCGGGTGAATTGGTCTACCGGATTGAGCAACTACCGACCAGTGGAGTAATCAAACTCGACGGTATAGTTCTTAATTTACATGGTTCATTCACTCAAAAGGATATTGACCAAGGACGGGTTACGTTTCAACATTCAGGTGGCGAAGACTTTATTGATCAGTTTGCGTTTACCCTGAGCGATGGCAAAAATACCACGGCATTTGAGACAACATTTCAGATTGACATCACCCCACAAAACGATCGCCCAGTCGCTACAGTGAATGGCACTCCTACAATCGCTGAAGGACAAACCATCACAATCGGCAACAGCTTCCTGACTCTCAGTGATGTAGATGGTACGGGCGAGAAGGTGGGGGTGGGATTTGCCACTCCCAATAGTCTGACATTTCAAATCGAAGCTCTACCTGCTCATGGGAGTTTACAGGTTGATCAGGGCAGCGGGTTTGTTGCTGTCACTGGCAGCACCCTTATTACCAGAGCAGAGCTAGACGGTGGCAAATTGCGCTACGTCCACAACGGCACCGAGAACTTTGCCGATAGCTTTTCTGTTCGAGTCAATGACAACTCTGGTGCTTCAAACAACTTGAGTGCATCTGCCGCTGTTGTCGCTATTAGCATCGCCAAACTCAACGATAATCCTGCCCCGCTTACCTCTTTGGGTTTGACGGTGGGTGAAGGGGGCGTGGGAACGATCAAAGGATCTAACGGCGATCTCGGCAATGAACCTCGACTGGTTTATGTCGATCCAGACAACTCAACGATCCAACGCCAGTATCGGGTGACGAGTGCGACCGCCAATGGCACCGTGCTACTGAATGGCAAAGCGTTGGCAGTGGGTAGTGTGTTTAGCCAAGATGATCTAGACAATAATCGCATTACTTATAAACACAATGGTTCTGAAAACTATATCGACAACTTCAACTTTACTGTGAGTGATGGGGGGGGCACGTCTGTACCGGGAAGCTATGCAATTACCATCAACCCAGCCAACGACGCTCCTCGACTAACCGTGCCGGGAACACAACTGTTCAACACGGATACTCCCTTCATCTTCAGCAGCGCTACCAGCAATCGCATTACCGTTAGTGATCTTGACCTCGACACACTCCATACGGGCGAAACCGATGTTTTGCAAGTCACCCTTGATCTGCAAGCTATCGGAGTAACGTATACAGCTAGCACCCTGACCTTGGGTTCCACAACGGGCTTAACTTTTTCTGAAGGGATCAGCGGCGTTGCGGGTGGCAAGATCACTTTTAGCGGCACAGAAGCGGCGGTGCAGGCAGCGTTAGATGGTTTGCAAGCACAGATACCAATGGATGAAGATCGATCACTTTCGCTGATTGTGACAGTGATCGACCTGAATAATGGCGGTCCCGATCCGACTCCCTTACCTCCTGGCTACAGTACCACTGTCAGCAAAACGATTACCCTCAATACCAGCAATGACAACGATGCGCCCATAATCGTCCGTCCTGCCTCTGTCACTGCCAGCGAGGATGTGCCGTTCAGCTTCACGGGTGGCAATACCATTTCCGTCAGCGATGTTGATACTTTCAACTCTACTAACAGCACAGTGACGCTGAGTGTAACTCAGGGCAAGATTGCGATCGCTAACACTGGATTAATTATTGCCGGAGCCAACAACAGTACCACGATGACGTTGCGTGGTAGTCTCAGCGCTATCAACAGTGCTCTTGCGGGTCTATCCTATCAAAGCAACAGCAACTTCAACGGTAGTGATACGTTAACCGTTGTGGCTAACGATCAGGGCAATACCGGGTTGAGCGCAGGAGCCAGCGATCCTAAAACTGATACTCAGGTTGTGGCAATCACGATCGCTCCAGTCAATGACACTCCAACACTAAGTGCACCCACGGCAACCCAAACGATCGCCAACACCAACCCACTGATATTCAGCACAGGCAACAACAATGCCATCACGATCGACGACCTCCTCGATCTCAACAACAACGGCATAGACAATTTCACCGTAACGTTAATAACCACCAGTAACAGCAATCCCTATGGTGCATTAACTGCGGCATCAAGTTCTGGTGCCACAATCACAGGCGATAACTCTCCCACTGTCACCATCGCAGGCACCAAAGCCCAAGTCAATGCCGCACTCAATGGACTGAGCTACGTTCCCACCGATTACAACTCAGAATCCGTGATCACGTTGGGTATTAACCTAAATGACAACGCCAATGGAGGACCGGGGGCGTTAACGGCAACCAGCAACGTCACGATCAATGTCAGCGACATCAATAATGCGGCGGTGATCAACAGTCCAGCTAACGTATCAGTTAATGAGGATGCCTTATTTACATTTACTGGTGTGAATGCGATCGCGATCGCAGATCCTGACGATTTTGGTGGCAATTTGGAAGTCACATTGTCGGTTGCCCAGGGCGACCTGACATTGAATACAACAGGACTCAGCATCACAGGTGGTAGCAATGGTAGCAACACTATCACTATTCGAGGAACCGAGGCTGCTATCAATACAGCTCTGGGCAGTCTGACTTACCAAGGAGATCCAAACATCAATGGATCGGACAGCTTGAACATTGCCGTGAATGACTTGGGTAACACCGGCAGCGGTGGCGCAACAAGTAGCAATAGCGCGATCAGTATCACCATCAATCCGATGAATGATGCGCCCACTCGCAACGGTGCTACGGTCACACTCCCTAGTGTGAATGAAGACAGTTCTCCTGCTGGAACAACCGTTGCAAGCTTATTCACAAGCCAATTCAATGACACGATTGATCAGGTTACGGGTGGTTCTTCTGCCCATACTCTGGCAGGCATTGCCATTACCAATAACTATGCAGGTGTTAGCGCTCAAGGTCGATGGCAATGGTCAACTAACGGAACCACTTGGAACAACGTTAACACAACGATATCCACTAGCTCAGCGTTGGTTGTGTCCGCTGATAGCCTTCTACGCTTTTTGCCTAACGCCAATTTTAATGGTAATCCAGGGAATTTGACTGTGCGGTTGATCGATAGCTCTCAGGGAGTTGTGACATCTGGAAATATGGTTAACGTCACAGATACCAACAGTGGTGGCATCACACCCTATAGTAACGACACTAACAAGATTACGTTGTCCACCAGTGTTGGAGCAGTTAATGATGCACCCGTGGCAACCGGGACAGCCAGTTTATCAGCCATTAGTGAAGACACAACCAATCCACCCGGCGCAACCGTCTCTAGCTTGTTTGGTGGGAACTTCTCGGATACAACAGATCAGATTAGCGGAGGATCAACGGCTAACTCGTTTGCTGGAGTGGCGATCGTCGGTAATGCTGCGACTACGCAAGGTGTTTGGCAGTATTTCAATGGCAGCACTTGGCAGGACGTAGGGAGTCGTAATGCTGGGACTGCATTGTTGGTCTCGACAACTGGTAGCCTGAGATTTGTCCCAGCGGCAAACTACACAGGGGTAGCTCCCGCGTTGACCGTCCATCTCGTTGACAATTCGGTTGGCGGAATTACCACTGGAAACACAGTCAATCTCAGCGGAGTCGGGGCAACTGGAACAACAACTGTCTACAGCAGTGTGACGGTGCCGTTGACCAGTTCCATCACTCCAGTCAATGATGCACCAACCTTTAGCAATCTGGGTGGTTCCGTCAGCTTTACCGAGAATGCTGCTGCTGTCGTGCTAGACAGCGATGGTACTACCAATGATGTGGATCTGGCTGCAATTAATAACTGGAATGGGGCAACTCTGATGCTACAGCGTCAGGGAGGAGCTAGTAGTCAGGACGTGTTTGGTAATACCGGCACTTTGGGAGCACTGGTTCAGGGGAACACGGTTAGTGTGGGGGGAGTGGCGATCGCTACTGTCACAACCCACAGTAATGGCACTTTGGTGTTAACTTTCAATAACAATGCCACTACTGCACTGGTCAATAGCGCTCTGCAACAGATTACCTACAGCAACACCAGCGACCAACCCCCCGCTGGAGTAACGATTGTCTACATATTGAATGATGGCAATAGTGGCGCTCAAGGAACTGGTGGTGCCCTCACAGCGACAAATTCTGTTAGCGTCAGCATCAATGCGGTTCCAGATGCGGTTGATGACCCATTCATTATCAACGAAGATTCTCCTCTCAACGCTTCGGTAGCAGACACTGACACAGGGAATAACCCTGCCACCTATAGCCTCAGCAGCGGAACAACCAATGGTACGCTTACCTTTAACTCTAATGGCACCTTTAGCTATACCCCCAACGTCAACTTCAGCGGCACCGACAGCTTCACCTACACAATCACAGATGCTAACGGAGATAGCGATACTGCCATTGCCACAATTACCATTGATGCGGTTCCGGATGCGGTTGATGACCCATTCACCATCAACGAAGATACCTCCTCAGCGCTTCGGTAGCGGATATTGATACAGGCGATAATCCTGCAACTTACACCTTGACTACTGGCGTCGCCAACGGTAGCCTCACCTTTAACCCTGATGGCACCTTCAACTACACCCCTAACACCAACTTCAGCGGCACCGACAGCTTCACCTACACGATCACAGATGCTAATGGAGATACAGACACGGCTACCGCGACGATTACCGTTGATGCAGTTCCGGATGCCATTGACGATCCGTTCACGATTGATGAAGATACTCCCCTCAGTGCCTCAGTGACGGATGCTGACACAGGCGATAATCCTGCAACTTACACCTTGACTACTGGCGTCGCCAACGGTAGCCTCACCTTCAATCCTGATGGCACCTTCAACTACACCCCCAACACCAACTTCAGTGGCACTGATAGTTTCACCTACACAATCACAGATGCTAATGGAGATACAGACACGGCTACCGCGACGATTACCGTTGATGCAGTTCCAGATGCCGTTGATGACCCATTCACCATCAACGAAGATACCTCCCTCAGTGCTTCAGTGACGGATGCTGACACAGGCGATAATCCTGCAACTTACACCTTGACTACTGGTGTCGCCAACGGTAGCCTCACCTTCAATCCTGATGGCACCTTCAACTACACCCCTAACCCAGATTTTCACGGTGCCGACAGCTTCACGTATACCATCACCGATGTCAATGGAGATGCAGACACCGCAACCGTCGCTATTACCATCAACCCCACTGTGGATGTCGTTGGTGATAGGTTAATTACGGCAGAGGTAACGCCTCGGAGCATCAACGTACTGACAAACGACAGCTTCGAGCCGGGTGCGCAATTAACCAGTGTTACTCAAGGCAGCAACGGTAGCGTCACCTTCCTGGCGAATGGCACAGTCAGATACACCCCAAATGCTGGCTTCCGAGGGGCAGATAGCTTCACCTACACCGTGACAACCGCTGCCGGAAATATGGAAACGGCGATCGTCAATGTCACTGTCAATCTCGATAGCGATGGAGACACGATCGCCGATCTAGATGACCTAGACGATGACAACGATGGCATCATCGACACAATCGAACAAAACGGCGACGCCAACCGAGATACGGACGGAGATGGCATTCTCGATCGCCTCGATTTAGATGCAGACAGCGATGGCATCATGGATGTGGTAGAAGCGGGTCATACAGCGGCAGACAGCAATCGAGATGGACGGGTAGATGGTGTCCCAACTGATTTTGGTGCAAATGGCTTACTCGATACGCTGGAAAGTTCTCCAGATTCGGGAACGCCTACATTCGATCCAGTCAATACCGATGGCGATCGCGTGGCTGATTTTCAGGATCTCGACAGCGACAACGATGGCATCAACGACGTGGTTGAGGCGGATGGTCAGGATCTCGATGGCGACGGATTAATTGATGGCGTGATGAACGATGCCGATAGCGATGGCATTGCTGATTCAGTGGATAATGCGCCCCTCCCCGTTCCAGATACGGATGGGGATGGTCGAGCCGACCACCGGGATCTAGATGCTGATAATGATGGCGTTTCTGATTTAAGTGAAGGTGGGCTTGACCCTGCGCTTGTGGATTTCGATCGCGATGGCGTGGTAGACAGTGCTGATTCGGATGGTGACGGTATTCAAACAGGGGTGGATGGCAGTGATGGGTTTGGCGATCGCAACGGCACACCTAGCGATCGACTGCCTGATGCAGATCAAGATAGCATTCCTGACTATCGAGAACTGGACAGCAACAACGATGGCATATCCGATCGGTTTGAAGCAGGGCTACCCACGGGAGCCGAAACTCCCGATACCAATAATGATGGCAAGATTGATGATTCTACCGATACCGATCGAGATGGCATTGCTGACTCGATCGATATTAAACCGGGTATTTACGGCGGATTCGACTCTACGGATACGGATGGCGATCGCATCACCGACTCCCTGGATTTGGATGACGACAACGACGGTATTCCCGACACGGCGGAGCAAGCTGGCAACCCCGATCGTGATACAGATGGCGATGGCATTCTCGATCGGCTCGACCTCGACAGTGACAATGATGGGATCAACGATCTGATCGAAGCGGGGCATGGTGGGGCAGATAGCGATCGAGATGGCAGACTCGACGGTTCTTTTGGCAATAATGGCTTAGCCGACAGCTTAGAAACCAGTCCCGACAACGGCATCCCCAACTACACGCCTCTCAACACCGATGGCGATGGTGTGGCTGATTTTCAAGATTTGGACAGCGATAACGACAGCATTGCCGACGTGATCGAAGCAGGAGGGAGCGATCCGGATGGGGACGGTATTGTTGGTGTGGGTTTGTCGATCGACGAGGACGAAGATGGCATTGCTGATAGCGTGGACGCTAACGCCGGAGGCACCCCTTTACCAGTTCCAGACCGCGATGGCGATGGACAACCCAACTTCCGCGATTTAGACAGCGACAATGATGGCATCGCTGATCTGCGGGAACAAAGCAGTAGCCTTCCTGATGTAAACACTGATGGTAGAGTTGATGGCTCGGATAGGGACAGTGATGGGTTAGTGGATGCGATCGACGGCAATGACATGACCTTTGGAAGTAGCGGAGTTCCCCTACCCCCGCCTCAAGATGCCAACGGGAACGGCATTGCAGATTTCTTGGAAATTCCCACCTTGGGAAGCGGGCAAGGCTCGGATAACGTGACAGGGACAGATGGAGATGACATCCTCAATGGTTTCAGCGACATTGATGTGTTACGAGGGTTGGGGGGCAATGACATCATCAACGGTGGCAGCAGTCGAGATACGTTGCGCGGCGATGAAGGCAATGACACCCTCAACGGCGGCAGTGGCAACGACGATATGGATGGGGGCACTGGTGACGACAGCCTAAATGGGGGAAGCAGTAATGACTTGATGGTGGCTGGTGATGGCAATGATATTCTCGACGGTGGTGGTGGTAACGATTTGATCTACGGCAATCGCGGTAATGACGTGATCAATGGTGGAGATGGACGCGATCGCCTGTATGGCAACGAACACAACGACATCATCCGGGGAAATCGCGGCAACGATTTGTTGGTTGGTGGTTTTGGTAAGGATGTTTTGACGGGAGGACAGGGGCGTGACAGATTTGCCTACACGTCCACAAAAGAATTTGGTGACGTAATCACTGATTTTGAAATCGTTAAAGATCGGATCGACCTGAAGCCCATCAGCGGACTGAGTTCAATTCGGAATCTGCAATTCTCTCAGCGTGGTGACGACACTCTAGTCAAAGGATCTAATAAGTCGGGAGTTCAGACGATTGCAGTCTTGCAGGATGTTCACGCAAATACGCTGACTCAACGCCATTTCATCTTCTAGACCAACACTCTAAATGCTCAAAGAGGCAGTGTCAGAAACAATTCTGACACTGCCTCTTTCTTACAATTTCTTGTGCTCAACAACTCAATTGTAGTTATCGTCCTTGACTCGACTAAGAATTATTGCGCTACAAGCATGACGCATTCAGGACGGGAATTCTCTGTTTACTCTACCCCAAACGCTAATTTTCAATGCAAACCATTACGCTTTCAGCGATCGCAGGGCTATTTCTGACCACAACCATTGCCACCTCCGCCGTTGCCCAGACCGTAGACTCTATTCCTGTCGAAACTGGCTCAGCCGCTGATTTATCGATTCCTGCTTGGGGAGGAGTGGGGCATACGAGTTCTGGAGCCGGATTTGATGGAACAACCCATTTTCAAGGATTTATCCCGTTACAGCAAACTCCGGGTCGCTCTATTACATTTTTTCAACCTCGATTGTTACTGGATAATGGTGGCAATCTGGGAGGTAGTGCCGTGTTAGGGCATCGCTTTTATCACCGGGAAAGCGATCGCATTTTCGGTGGATATGTTGCCTATGATCACCGTCAAACCGATGAAAGTAACTTTTCACGTGTAGGACTGGGTTTAGAAAGTTTAGGAGAGAGATGGGATTTCTTCTTCCATGCTTATATTCCCATTGGAGATACACGGCAACTGGTGGATGAAAATCGCTTTGACACCGGATATAGCCTCAGTAGTGGTTTTCAAGGAAATCGGTTGATGCTGTCTAGCCAGCGGGAGGAGCGGATTACGCAGACCTATGAGGCAGCATTGTTTGGACTGGATGCAGAAGTTGGCGCGAAAATCGCAGAGTGGGAGCATGGGGGAAGTTTGCGTGCCTACGGGGGGGTGTACTTTCACGATGCTGAGGGAAGTGATGGGACACTAGGTTGGCGATTGCGCTTGGAGGCAAGACCCAACCAAAATGTAACGCTGGGAGTGGCAGTACAAGAGGATGATTTGTTTGGCACTAATGTGGTTGCCTCGATTAATCTAATGTTTCCGCAAGTGCGTCCTGATCAGCCGATCGCAGAGGAAGATACCGTAGTTGCTCGATTGGGAGAATCCGTGCGTCGAGAAGCCAATGTGGCGGTGGATATGCAGGAGGAAACCGAAATCCGCGTGGAAGAAGTAATCGATCCGCTACGAAATCCCGAAGAGGAAGAACCTTATCGCTTTGTACACGTCACCTTGGGCGCGAGGGGAGGAGATGGTACGTTTGAGCATCCCTTTGGCACGGTGCAGGCAGCGTTGGATGACACGATCTCAGATGGAAATAATATTGTGTACATCGACGCTGGCAGCAACCCTGATATCCCAGCCTTTCGCATTCCCGATCGCGTCCGAGTCCTCTCGCAAGCGCCCGATCAACTGATTGCGGGTCTGCCCTTTCCAGGATTTCCTGAAGCACCAGCCCGATTGCCGTTTTCCCCATTGATCAACTACGACGATGGTATTTTGGTACTTCTACCCCTCTCTGGAGATGGGCAATTTCCGACGATTCGAGATGCCAGTGCAACGGATTTAGTGACGATGGGCGATCGCACCATTCTCTCTGGCTTCCAAATCCGTAATGCCGTGGGGAACGGCGTGGCAGCAAACACGATCGAGGATGTGGAAATCCGCGATAACACGATTACCAGCGCTGGAGAACGGGGAATTTTCCTCAACGATGTGACGGGTAGCGTCGTTTTGTTTGACAACACGATCGCAGGTTCACAAGGAGGAACGGGATCGGGTCAAGGACTCCTACTACGAAACACAACGGATGGAGCAGTGGATGTGACGATCGAACGCCATGAAATTGCCAACAATCGCGTTGGCGTTGAAGTAGCGGCGAGCGGCGACATTGCTCAGGGAAACAAACCCCCTACAGATTGTGAGTATGGGCAGTACGACAGTTCGTGGCAACCGTGAGCAAGGGTTATTGTTAACTGGAGAGCAGGCAAGTAACCAGCAAATTGCATTTCGACGGGGAGCAATTCAAACCAGCGGAGCAGAGGGAATCCTTGCCCAAGTTACCCAAGTCGGATCGCAAGAAGTGACGATCGAAGACAGTACGATCCGTCGCAGTGGTGGGGATGGCATCCGGGGAGAGGCGGGTGTGTTAGATGGCAGTTCGACCGCTGCACAAGAGTTGTTTGTCCGCCGCAACCGCATCCTCAATAATGGTGGTGCTGGGATTTCGATCTCCGCCAACGAGGTGTCAGCTCAGGAATTTACGATCGATCGCAACCGCATTCAAAACAACAGTGGCGACGGCATTCGAGGCGTGGTCAACAACGTTGGATTTCAAGAATATGTAACGGATGCAAGTAATCAGTCTTCCGGAATTAGCAACAACACCATCACCAATAATGGTGGGCAGGGAATCAACCTGGAGATCAACGATACAGGAACCTTGATCGCTGATATTCAGGAGAACACTGTGTCTGGCAATGCTGCCCCCGCTCCAGAGATTGAAATCACGGCGGCCAGCAACACCAGTGATGTCTGTGTGGTGTTGGTCGGCAACACCACCGTCAGAGGAATCGAACTCAACAACAATCTGGCTGGATCGCCAGCGTTGTTTCAAGTAGGGAATTTAAGTACGGTGACAATCCGCAATCAGGGTGGGGTTGTGTTGCAACCATCGTTGTCTAGCTTTACCGATCGATCGGGGATTACGTCCTGTTTTGAAAACTAAATCTTTTAAAACCCCAAGTCTGCTTTGGCTGCCTCAGCCGCTTTGAAGACCGCTGCCGTGGGCATTTCCTCCCAAGGAGTTGCCCCAATTTCAATGTAGAAGGTTTCGTCGTAGGGGCGAGTGCGGATAACAACAGGCATGGGGACGGCGTGACCCAGCAACAATGCCTGTTGTTTGGAATCGAGTTTGGCTAGAACCGATCGCAAATTTTGCCCACCCGATACTCCTGTAAAAATCGCATCAATGTCTTTCTCGTCGTTGAGCAGAGCCGTAATCCGGGTGCCAATTTGCGACATGACTTCGTTGTCAATCCCAGAGGGGCGTTGATCGACCACCAGTAGGGTCACGAAATACTTGCGCATTTCGCGGGCGATCGTGCCAAAGATGGTTTGCCGAACAGTGGCGGGGTCGAGGAAGCGATGGGCTTCTTCGATGGTGATGACGAGGGGACGGGGGCGATCGCTGACGTTCTTGGTCTGCAAAAACCGTTCGGCTTTTTGCACATAGCTGGCGTGGATGCGGCGGGCGATGATATTAGTTGCCAGCATGTAGGAGAGCATATTGGACTGGGAGCCAAATTCGATGACCACATGCTTTCCAGCTTCCAAGGATTCGAGAATTTGCCCGATGTAGTTGTGGGGGGAGCTTTGCCGGAGGTATTTCAGATCATCTAGCCGTTGCAGCTTACGTTGCAGTGCCATAATCGAGGATTTGCTGCCCATTTTGACTTCACAAAATTCCTGAATCTCCTCGTTGCTCATGTTCATCAGGCGGCTGATCCAGGTCTTGCCAAATTCATTGCGGAGAATGATGGCATTTTCTAGGCTAGCTTCAGATAGGTTCAACTCACCCCGCACCAATGCCAGATCTTCGACTTCGATTTGGTCGTAGCCGATGTAAAGTTCTTGGGCATCGCGTACTCCTCGCCGTTGGTGGATTCGGCATCTAGGGTGTAGATCTGCACTTGACCGGGAAACAACTGTCGCAAGCCTTTGACAGTGCTGAATTGTTTGCCCTCACGAGTGGCTTCCCAGCCATATTCCGAGTGCATGTCAAAGATTAAATTGACGGCAGCACGCTTGCGGATAATGCCGGAGAGCAACAGGCGGGTAAGGAAGGATTTGCCCGTTCCCGATTTGCCAAAAATCCCGTTGCTGCGTTCAACAAAGCGATCGAGATCCACACAAATTGGGACATCCATGTCGATCGGTTGCCCCACGGCAAAGTTGCGGCGGTGAGGGTCGTCTTCCCAGCCAAACACTGAGCGAAAGTCGCGTTCGGTGGCATCGAACACTTGGCTAAAGTGACTGGGAATGGTTTTGACGGGAAGGAGTTCGACAGCATTTGTCTGGGCTTGATAGGAACCAAGCGAAAGTTGGTTGCTGTCAGAGGACTTTTTTCGCCCCCGTCCGCTGGTAGGTTCTGGAGCAGCGGTATCTGCCTCGACCGGAGTGAACATTAGCATGGGCGTCAGATTCACGGTGCCATAGGTTCCAGTTCCAGCTAGGACTTCGTGTAGGAAGGTGTTGCTGGGTTCAGGCGGGTTTGCCAGGATACGGGCACTGGCAGTGCCCAAGGCAACATCGGTGAGCATACAGAAGAAGCGCGATCGCCGTCCTTGCACAACCAAAAACTTACCAACACGCATGTCTTCGACTAAGACATCGGGATGTAATCTGACTTCGAGTCCTTGGCTAAGGGACCCTTGGATGACTGAGCCGAGGGGTTTTTCTCCGTCCATGCTGGGGGTTGAGGCGAACAAAGGTGTACTATTTTCTCAATAATACAGTCGTTCTCAATACAAGTGTTCTAAAAGTATTCTGAACTAGAGGATTAAATCCCCAAGTCCTCCATGCGCAGGGCGGGCACTGAGAAGTCGGGCGGGATGACGGTGCGGTTAATGGTGACTTTGTGGCTTTCGCGTTGGCTGGCAATTTCGACGGCGATCGCCTCAAATTGTATGTCTACGCATCCGTAGGGGATTGGAATTTGGGCTCTGGCTTGTTGTTCTCCTGGAGCCGCTGGCAGAAAAATCACGAGCCATCGGGGTCCGTCTAGCAATGAGCGGGTTTGGCGATCGTGTATCCACAACTTGACGTAGATGCGGGCGTCCAATTCAGGCAAGGTAACGACGATCGAAGTGGGTTTACCTGCGATTAGTTCACCGGATGGAATCTCTAAGCGAGGAGCGGGAATGGGTTGATCCTCAGCCAACACAGGAGTTTCAGCGGTTGAGTCAGCTTGGGTTCCTCGGACTCGTGCCATTGCAAATCGGGCAGAGGTAATTGGAGCTGCATCTTCGATCGATTCATCGTCCACCACTACCTCGTCGGCAGCTAACAAGCTATCGACTCCGATGGGTGCGTCTTTCATTGGAGTGGACGCGATCGGGTCGGTGCGTTGTAACCAATTGGACAACTCCACATCTGAGGCAAGGGCATTGAGGCGAGACCAAAAACGATGGGCTAAGTTGAGCGACCGAAACGCTTCGTCTTCAGCAAGGGTGGGTAGTTTGGTGGGAGCGATCGCTGGGTGAGGATTAAAAAACTCCAAGGCTAGCGAGGCAACTGCCGCTTCATCTAGATCGTTTGCCGGAAACTCTGATGTAGTCAAGCCCTCTTGGAGCACAGCCTGTTCCGTTGATTCCTGCAAGTCAGTCGGCGTTGTGTCAGCGTCTGATGCATCGGCAGCATCTTGTTCAAATGGTTCAAGCTCGATCGTCGTTGTCACTAGATGGGCAGTTTCAAGGGTAAATCGATCGGCTTGGGGGGCGGTGCATCTGTGGCAGCCGCCGGGGTGGATGAATGCAACTGGGGAGGCAACAACTGGTTTCCCGCTGAGTGGAGTTGCATGGGCACGGGCGGAGCTTGAACTAAATCCAACAGTGATAAATCCAGAGGAATCTCATCAGAAGATTTGAGAAACTGCAAGGGAGGACGCACGGTTGCGGAAGCAACAAAGTCGTTGGCGATCGCCTCCAACAATTGATCCAGATTAACCGTGACTGTAAAAGCTTGAGTTGCTAGAATTACCGGGTTTTCCGCGACGAGCGATACCAACTGCACCTCTCCTAAAAATAAGCGGGTGTGGGCATCCCTTGGCGGTTGCAGGGTTAGGATCGTCGTAGTGGGTAGTCGGTCTACGACGAGGGAATGCCGTTGTTGCCAATATACGGTTGCGGTTTGCGGATCGCGCAGGCTGATCCCCAGTTCAAGATGAGAACCAGGATTGGGGATGGTGCCTCCGACCTGTGCTACCAGCGTCAATGAATTGCCCTGCTGAGCACTGTAGTTTGAGCGATCGAGGGACAGCCAAGGCTGATCGGCGATCGCCTCTTCGGGTGCAGTCGAAGGCGTAGTACTCGAAGCTAGCGGAGGTTGGCGATCGGGGCGATCGGGTGAGTTGGTTGAGTCTAATTTGATTGGAACAGGGGGTGCCTCTAGAGGGTTCTCCGTTGCATCTTCAGTGAACTGATCTGTGGGATGGTCAACTACCTCCAGGGAGGATTCCGTGCCATCGCTGTCCCAATCGTCCCAATCGTGATGGGTTTCTGAATCCTGGGAAATGACTTGCAGCGTCACGGTGTAGCACCACCCTTGCCCCATTAGATCCGTCATCAAATCCCCCGTGCAGCGCAGTTCCCAATGTCCGGGCTGCAAGCGGGTGTAGGGCATGATCACAATCAACCCATCTGGATTGGTCTGACTGGGGCGCTTTTGGACGCGCCGTTTGGCAGGGGTTTCCTCTAACAGGGTGTGGGTGAGGCGGATCTCCACCGGAGCATTGAGGCGGCTCGATCGAGCCACTACTCGGTAGCGTCCTTCTAAATACTCCACCGTTGGCGATTCCAAGGGCAACCAAGAGCGATCGCCATCTTTTTGAATTAGAAACTCCCAAAACTCCATGTCAAACCTCGGATGGAAATAGCGGCTAGGGCATCAAAGCACTAGCATTCCGTTGGTTGGGCTAATGAATCAGTTGGTTAAACAGTTGCCCATTTTTGTCCAAAGTTTAGGCGCAATTCAACCCACCCGCCCAACTCCTTTACAATCTTAAATATTTTTCAACCCCTAAATATGGGTGGATGCTTGCTATTAAATCACGCTTGAAACGATCGGGTGCTACTAGATGTGTAAGGTGGAGGGGGGAAGACGGAAGGGGGAAGGGGAGGGTTAAGTTGGGGCGGGGTGGGGTGGGTGGCTGTAATGGGTGGCGGTTTTGAGGAAGCGATCGACCTCTGCCTCGGAGGTGTTGTAGGCAGTGACGAGGCGGAGCACCGTCTTGCCGTCCCAACGGTAAAATTGAAAGCCTTCAGCAAGTAAGCCTTTGATCACTGGTTCCGGCAGTTGAACAAACAGTTCATTGGCTTCTACCGGATGCAACAGTTGACTGTCCGGCAGCGTTGCCAGTCCATCGGCTAGCTGGGTCGCCATGTGGTTGGCGTGGACGGCGTTTTTTAGCCACAGGTCATCCATCAGGTAGGCATGTAACTGGACAGACAAAAAGCGTAGTTTGGAGAACAAGTGCCCTGCCCGTTTACGGCGATATTCAAAACTGCCCACTTGTTTGGGGTTGAAAAATACCACTGCTTCTGCGGCGATCGCCCCATTTTTCGTCGCTCCAAAGGACAGCACATCGACCCCTGCCCGCCAGGTTACATCAGCGGGGGCACAACCGAGATGGGCGATCGCATTGGCAAATCGTGCCCCATCCATGTGCAACGGCAATTGATGGGCTTGGGCAACTTGGGCAATGGCTTGAACTTCATCAATGGTATAAACAGTGCCCGCTTCGGTGGCTTGGGTAAGGCTAATAGCGGCGGGTTGCACATGGTGCACCACTCCTGCTCCTCCCGCTTCTAGTGCCACTGCCAGTTCCCCTAGCCGACAATTTGCCGTGAACACCGCCAAGGGTCACGAGCTTGGCTCCGCCTGTATAGAACTCTGGTGCCCCACACTCATCCACATTGATGTGGGCATCTTGATGGCAGTAGATCGCTCCGTAGGGGGGCGAGAGCACCGAAAGCGCCAAGGCATTGGCGGCTGACCCGGTTGCAACTGGAAACACCGCCACCTCCGTTTCAAACAGCTCAGAAAATTGGTGGGTGAGCTGCTGGGTGCACTCGTCGTTGCCGTAGGGCATAGCTGTACCCGTATTGGCAGCAACAAGGGCATTGAGGATTTCGGGACAAGCGGCGGTGACGTTATCGCTGGCAAAGTTCATGGCGTAGGCGTGGCTTCAGGTTGAGTTTCCAAGGGGGTCGGGGGTGTCGTGGGAACGCCTGCTGGAGGGTTGGCTGGCTCTATGGGAGTAACCGGATTGGCAGATTGCCCGGCTGCCATCTTGCTGATTTGGTCACGAAACTCTGGTGGCGACAACGTTTCGGCGCGAGTGAATAGCGGTTCAGCCTCCTCGGTTTTGCCCTGAGCCTGCAAGACGATCGCCTTGGCAAGAATCGGACGGAAATCATCGGGGTTGGCGTCAATGGTGCGATCGTAAACCTCGATCGCCTCGTCGTAGCGCTCTTGCTCCGCATAGAGCTGACCTAGCAGGAGTTGCACGGCGGGCAGATCCACACTACCGGGCTGGGCTCGATTTGCTTCATCCGCCGATTGCAGGGTGTCTTGTAAGAGGGCGATCGCCGCTTCTGGGCGACCTTCTTGAATCAATAGATCCGACAAACCTTGCAGGGCATTGACTTGTCCTGGATTGGTGGACAAAATATCGCGGTAGGCTTGGGCGGCTCCCTCTAGGTCGCCCGTGCGTCCCTTGACTTGGGCAAGCAACACCAGATAATCGGGCTGGTTGGGGTTTAACTCGGCTAGGCGCTCCAATGGCTCAATTGTCGCTTCCACATTGCCCTGCTGAATGCGAATTTCCACTAAGCCTCGCAGGGCAGTTTGGTTATCTGGCTCTCGTTGCAACACCAATTCATAGCCCCGCGCCTGCTGCTCTAGTTCCTCTTGCTGGACGCCCGTGGATGCGGTTGGACTAGGCGTCGCAACCGTTCGTTGGGTTTGAAACGACGCAATTAGCGGAAAAATTAGCAAGGCTAGAAAGGCGAAGGAGGCGATCGCCATAATCAATGTGATAATCCAGCGGTTGTTTTTGTTAAACACACCAGTGCCCAAACTCTAATGCCCTTCCATTATTAACTACATCTGAAATTTCTCACTATTTGATGTCTGGTTGATGTCTGGATAATAGGATTGAGGTAAGGTTTTTGGGGACTGCCGATGTCTGATTTTGTTTCGCCTGTAAGCGAATCCACATCAGAGGTTAACAGAGAATTTGCGGTAACCTCCCTGACAAAGTCGATCGCATCTGTATAAACAAGATGAAACGACAAACCTAGCCCTATGGCGTAAGCTATAGGCGTTCAACCGACTAGATTCAGCCCGAATGTTAACCGAATGTTTAACTGATGTGTTTAAATGAATGGGCAGAACTGATTCACTTGACAATTCTCCAGTTTTGGCTGGTAGAGTTTAGCCTGAGCATTTGTTAGACCCGCATTCGTTCATGCTGTTCTAAATGGGTACGCTGCTGTTGTCGTTTGCGAACGGAGCTGTTTCTACCGTAAGGAGGTTTTATGAGTTCTTCCCAGAACCCTACCCCAGAGCCGCCTCGTTCGGCTTTCCCTACCGAACCAGATACTCCGGACAATTCCATCTCGAAGACCATTTCAGCAGATACTAATATGGATCAGCCCTCCGTTTTCACCCTCACCATGGACTCCTCCGCTGCTTCAACCCCTGATACCCCCTCGGCAGACCCTACCGTCAGCCCTGATCCGTCTGTTGAATTGAATGCTACCTCTGCCACCGTGACGGAGGATGCGATCGCTGCGATCGCCCGGCAGCAACCCATTCCCCCTGCCAGTGAACCGATGCAATATCGTGCTATCGGCTTACTGCGCGGCGTGTATACTCCTACCCCAGAGCAATTTACCCGTGGTAATCTGATCACTGAAGATGGCACGGCGATCGATGCTGTGCTATTGGGGCGGGTGATGAGCCTGGTTAAAAAACACATTGATCTAGATTCGCCCCACCTTTGGGTGGTGTATCCTCGCACCCGCAATAAGGACGATACAGGACTGCACATGCAGATTGTGGGTGTGTGGGAGCCAGAACGCCTCAACCGCACCGATGATGACCTGGACGAGGATGAGTCTGACGAGGAAGATTCGATCGAGATAGACTCGGAGGACGACCTTGACATGGAAGACCTCGAAGAGGACTTGGATGAATCTGATGAGCCTGATGAGTCTGAGGACTCCGATGAATTGTCTAGTGATGCTGAGCCAACAGAAGTGTCTGATAGTGTCGCCGATGAGACTACAGATAAAGCAGAAGTAGACGAAGCAGAAGTAGACGAAGCGAAAGCAGACGTGGATGAAGCGAAAGCAGCCGAGGCTACCGCAGAATCTACTTCCTCGGAGGACGCAGTTGCCTTTGATGCCGCTCCAACAGATGGGATTGCGGCAGCAACCTCTGTGATGGACGATCCCCAAGACAACTATTTTTCTATCCGGGGCGAGGTGACCTTTTATTCTCCCGAAGATCAAAAGTTGACTGTGAAAATTCAGCAAGCTCCTCGCAAGGGGGCGAAATTTGGTAAAGCGTTCCAACTCAATCTCAAAGGTGTGCTGACCGATAAGGCAGTGGGCTATTTCTGGGATTTACACGTGCGCCGTGAAGAAGATCAACTGGCGGTGCAGGAGGGCAACAAAATTGCCCTCGTCCCTCCCAAGCGTAAGCCCAAGGGTAGTAAATTTCGCGGTGGCGGTGGCGGAGGCGGACGGGGCAAGTTTGGAGGCAAGAAGCCAGGTGGCAATTTCCAGCGCAACGGCACTGGACAACCCCAACCCCGTGGCGATCGCCCAGAGCGTCCCTCCAGCCCAGTTACCACTCGCCGTGCCCCCCTGCCCAAACCCGTTAAACGTCCCAAGGACGACTCGGCTAGTCCAGAGTAATCTGAGCACCCCAGCGATCTTGAGCCACAAAGGCGCGATCCATGGCGATCGGGGCAACTGCCTCACTCAGGTAGAATTGTCCTGCTAAGATCCACTGTTTCAACTCCAAAGCAACTTGACGAGACAGGTACAGACTGGCAAGGGGGGCAACTCGTACCCCCTTGCCATCGATCGTGAGGCGTCCTGATTTCAGTTGAGCATAGCTAACTAGCCCAAAGGTGGGGCGGACACGCCGGGGAATCGAGAAATCTACCACTGGAGCAACCAAATCTTGATCCTGAACCGCACAGCGGGCAACCACTTCCTCTGACAGCATGGGCAACGGTACCCCCACCCCCAACATCAAGGACGCTCCATAGCTTTTGAAATAACACCCCTTGACCCAGCGGGGTTGCATCTGTTTGGCATCCCCCAGCAACGCCAGGGTGGCGGCTGGTCCCACTGGAGTCCCATTGGGCAGGCGCTTTTGCAAAGGGAAGTGCTGGGTTCCCTCCCAAGTGACGTAGCCTACGCCCCCACCCAAGAAGATTCGGGTTCCCACCCCGATCAGTTGCAGATCGGGATCATTCCACAGCGGTGAAATCGCTCCCGGATTGGAATAGACCGCGTTACCCAAACGGGGTTGCAAGGGACCTAGATAGGTAAACAGCGGGCGATCGCCCCCATTCACCCCGACAATGAAGTTTTGGTAAAGATTGCGGGGATTAAACAAGTAGAACTGGTTGATCGTGTCGCGAGTAATGGTGGTTTCAAACGAGGCACGGGGGTAGCAATCCGTCACCTGCCCGATCGCCCGTAGTTTCACCGACTTACCAGCAATTAGATCGGCAATCACATGCCCCCCACCCCCGCTCTCGCACGGGAGTCCGTAGGGCATCGCGGGATTCTTCTAACTCCATCTCACTGCCATAGTCAGCGGTCTGGGTGGCTCCCACATACAGATCCACCGCTCCAAACCCGGAATAGGCTAACACCCCATCTAGCCAGCACTGACGAATTTTGATCGGCGGGTCGGTATGCCCCAAGTTGATAATCGCTCCTGACGACTCCATCGGCTCAAACGTTCCCGTCGTCACCACATCCACTTCCTTTGCCGTCTGGGTGACGCCCACCTCTGCCACCCGCGCCTTTAACTCCTCCACCGTCCACACAACGGCACGATGAGCAGCGATTTTCTGGTTAATTTCGGGGATTGTGGGCATGGGAGGGAGCGATAAAGGATGAGGGAGGAAGCTAGTGGCTAAGTGCTAATTGCCTATACCCTGTACTTTGTACCCTACACGATTTACCCATGAGTGCAGTTGTCTTTGGCAGCATCAATATGGATTTGGTAGCGCGGGTGCCTCGCCTGCCACTGCCGGGGGAGACATTGACGGGAACAGAATTTGTGACATTACCGGGGGGAAAGGGGGCGAATCAAGCGGTGGCGATCGCTCGTTTAGCCGTTCCCGTCCAGCTAGTAGGGCGGGTGGGGGCAGATCAGTTTGGCGATCGGCTGCGACAGGGGTTAGAGGAGAACGGGGTGGAATGCACGGGGGTGGCGATCGACGCCTCTACCTCGTCCGGCATTGCCCTAATCGCCGTGGATGACCGAGCAGAAAACCATATCATTCTGATTCCAGGAGCCAATGGGCGGGTAGATGAAACGGATATCGCTCGGCTGGGGCAATCGTTGCCCCACGCCCAACTGTTGCTCCTACAATTAGAAATTCCCTTAGAAGCAGTAGTAGCAGCCGCTCAGCAGGCACGGGCGATCGGCGTTGCTGTCATGCTCGATCCGGCTCCAGCGCCATCGACCTTGCCTCCAGACCTCTATCCACTGATCGATATTCTGACGCCCAACCAAGTTGAAGTGGCACAATTGGTCGGGTTTCCAGTCAACGATGTCCCAAGTGCGGTGCGGGCGGCGACCCAGCTCCGGCAGTGGGGGGTGGAAATGGTGATTGTGAAATTGGGTTCCCAAGGGGCAATCTGTGTTTCCCAGGAAGGAACTGAGATTGTACCAGCCTTTCCGGTGAAGGCGATCGACACGGTAGCCGCAGGCGATGCCTTTAATGGAGGACTCGCTGCTGCCTTGACAGAAGGATTATCCCCCTCCCAAGCTCTTCGTTGGGCAAGTGCGACCGCTGCCCTTGCCGTCACCAAGGCAGGAGCCCAACCGTCCTTACCAACGCGATCGCAATTGGCAGCATTCTTGGAGCAGCATTGAAAGAGTTGCTGGCTGATAGATATTGGCGATAAGCAATTAGCCACCTCGTTAAACGCTATCAACAGTCCCAATAAATTCACCAACTTTCTTCCCCATTTCTGTTCTAAATTGACATTTCTCCGCTAATGTCTTTGGTGATAGCGTAAACGCATTCCCCATTCCCCACCCCTAGTCCGTCTCAAGGTAGGACGATGACCTATGAGTATTCTCAACCTAATTTCGCTAGCAGGAATTTTTGGCTTGTGTGCGATCGCCTGGATCTTTTCTGAAAATCGCAATCCCAAGTACTTCCCCTGGCGAGTGGTGATTACTGGTATTGCCTTGCAGTTGGCGTTGGGGGCATTGGTGTTTCTCTTGCCCGGCACAGGGATGTGTTGAATATTTTTTAGTAAGTTGCTGGATGTGGTATTTGATGCGGCGGATTATGGCGCTCAATTCGTCTTTGGACGCAACTTGGTTCCCGAACC
>JAAUSV010000368.1 GCA_012032525.1 Leptolyngbyaceae cyanobacterium SL_7_1 | reverse complement strand
CTTCGCGTTTGGCTGGATTTCATTTCCGCCTTCCGCCCTCCCTCTTCCGCCCTCCGCCCTCATCCTTCCAAAGCTGCCGCCGTGGGTTCCAAAGAGGGGTTCTCCTGGGGTGGGGGGTTCGGTGGATTGACCAAAGGCGACCCGCAGGAAGGGGGGAGCAAGGAAGGTGGTGAGGATCACCATGGTGATGATGGCGGCTTCGAGGGGTTTGCCGAGCACCCCGCTGGCGGAACCGATGCCTGCAAAGACCAATCCGACTTCGCCTCTGGGAATCATGCCGACGCCGATCGCCAAGCGATTGATGTTTGGTTGTCCAAAGACTGCCCAGCCCGTCACTACCTTGCCGACAATGGCAACTACGAGCAGGAACGAAGCGATGACTAAGCCTTCTCGGTTGGCAGGAACGGTCGGGTTGAGTACGCCCAAATCTGCCTTAGCGCCAACGGTGACAAAGAAGATGGGAACGAGAATGTCGGCGATCGGAATAATTTGCTGATCGAGTTGCTTGCGGCGATCGGTTTCGTCCAACACCAACCCAGCCGCAAAGGCTCCCAGAATCGCTTCCAAGTGAATCGCGTTGGCGAGAAATGCCATCAAGAAGGCGAAGATCAAGGCTGGAATCACCAGTTTGCCGCGAGTTTGCAGTTTGTCTACGATCGCCACAAATGCCTGATTAAAAAATCGTCCTAGCAAGATCGCACCCAACAAAAATCCGGTGGCACTGATGATCAGATACACCACATTCATTACATCTACTTCGCCTGTTTTAGCCAAACTGGCGACCACTGCCAGCACAATAATGCCCAACACGTCATCGATCACGGCGGCACCGACGATGATCTGTCCTTCCCGCGATTTCAACCGTCCCAATTCTGATAACACCTTGGAGGTGATGCCGATGCTGGTGGCGGTCAGGGCGGCTCCGGCAAAAATGGCAGGAATGGTCGGGACATGAAATAGGGTAATCAAGCCCACGGTGCCAGCGGCAAAGGGAACGGCGACTCCTACACAAGCCACGATCGTCGCTTGGTAGCCCACTTTTTGCAGTTCTCGCAGATCCGACTCCAACCCGATTTCAAACAGCAAAATGATCACGCCCAACTCTGCCAACAGTGAGATAATCTCGCTCTGCGACTCGAAAACCTCGGTTACAGCGTCGGGGGACAACCCCCCCACCCATTGCAGCAGGGGCATCAGCATGGAATCGCTTGCCTGTGCGCCACTTTCGGGAAACACCAGCAAATGCAACACCGATGCCCCGATCAGCACGCCCCCAAGCAACTCGCCCAACACTGGAGGAAAATTCAGCAGTCTAGAAATCTCTCCGCCCAACTTACTGGCGAAATAAACAATTACCAAGCTCAACAACATCCCGGAGAGGACGATCGGCGCATTTTCAGCCGACGCCATTGCCAGCAGGGGAGGTGGCTGCCCCATCCAAGCCACTCCGGTAGAAACCAAGCCTGTTCCAATTGCAGACGTGCTAGGGTCAATCCAAACCATTTACGATACCTCTACTTGCGTCTTGTGATTTACAGAACTGAAGCACTGGGGGCAGTGCCCTGAGTGTGACGAATGGTGTGACGAATGGGATGACGAGTCGTGTGACGAGGGGTACAAATCGCCGATCGATCCCACTCGTCAACTGCCTGCCGACCTCCCCTCAGGTTTGAACAGCGGGTGACCAATCTGTTCCTGACACGGCAACGGGATCTGTCACGTTGGGGGCAGCGGCAACGGCTTGCCGCAGGGCATCGGTGCGATCGGTAAACAGGTGGTGTGCCGGAATAATCTGAAAAATTCCCAGCTTTTCTAACCGCCGCTTGACTTTACCCGCTGCCCCAACGATGTACACCTGCCGCCCCTTATCCACGGCATCGCGGATAGCGTTTTCAATTTCCAGGGAAGCGGTGACGCCCAGGTGGGGTACATCGCTCAAATCCATTACCAGGGCGTCGCAGTCCCTAACGGCGTTGTGCTGACGGGCAATCGCCTTCGACACACCAAAGATCATTGGACCGCTGAGGTAAAACAACAGCACCCGACCGTTTGCCCGATCGAGCAGTTGTTTTTCCTCGTCATTCAGCACCACGGCATCATCGGCGTCGCTGATCACCTTCACATCCTGTGATTGCAATTCACTCAACCGCTCGATCGTCAAAATATTGGCAATGAACACACCAATTGCCACCGCCACAATCAGGTCAACAAAGACCGTCAGCAGCAAGACGCCGTACATGATCAAAGAACCCTTCCAGGAGACTCGGTGCGATCGCTTCAGGAAACTCCAGTCGAGAATATCGATCCCCACCTTCAGGGCAATCCCTGCCAGCACTGCCATCGGAATCGGGCTGGTGAGGTTGGCGGCCCAAAGGACAACGATTAGGAGCAACAACGCACGGGTTAACCCCGATAGGGCGGTTCTCGCGCCCGTTTGAATATTTACCACCGTCCCCATGGTCGCGCCTGCACCGGGTAAGCCTCCGCACAGCCCCGAAACCAAGTTGCCAATGCCCTGACCAATCAACTCCTTGTTGGAGCTGTGCTCGGTGCGGGTAAGGCTATCGGCAATCACGGCTGTTAGCAACGTATCAATGCAACCCAACATCCCTAGCATGGCTCCGTCTATCAACATGACGGTGATTTGACCAGGGGTGAAGGTGGGCAGTTGTAGCGTTGGCAATCCCATAGGGATTTCGCCAATCCGAGGAATATCGGCAGTGGGGAAAAACACCAACGACGCGATCGTTCCCGCAACTAGCGCCACCAACTGGGGCGGGGCAATCCGCTTCCACTTGCGGGGCATCAGGAAAATAATCGCCAGGGTCAATCCACCCAAAATTGCCGCCGCTGGATTGATGTTTGCCAGCAGATTGGGCAAATTGGTGATAGTTCCCAGCACCCCACCCTTGGGAGCGTTTTGTCCCAAAAAGGGCGCGATTTGCAAAATAATCAAGATCACGCCGATTCCAGACATAAAGCCGGAGATGACGCTGTAGGGCATCAGGGTAATGTATTTACCTAGGCGGAAGAACCCAAACAGAATTTGAAAAATCCCTGCCAGCATCACCACGGTAAACGCCATTGCCAAGCCATTTTCCGGGTTGCTGGCGGTGAGGGATGCAACGATCGTGGTCATTACGACCGTCATTGGACCTGTGGGTTCAGAAATCAGGGTGGGTGTCCCACCAAACAGGGCAGCAAAAAAGCCAACGCAGACTGCGCCATATAGACCCGCCACCGGACCTGCCCCCGATGCAACGCCGAATGCCAGCGCTAGGGGCAACGAGACGATCGCAGCGGTGACCCCACCAAACAGATCCCCTTGCAGATGTCTAAAATTGATGCGATTTATCAATTGCATAACGGTTGCTTAATGTGAAGGTAAATGATGCTCGATATTGATTAAAGTTTATGAACTAGTCGGGATCAATTGATTCATATCTATGAAACTATCATTGAAAGGACTCTATGTGAGGATTTGTAGTTTCTATTTTTTCTTATAGTTATCCAAGAATTTGTTTATGTAAATCGAAAGAAGTTGGGCTTATCCCTTGGCGCCCATAGCAAAAAGGACACAGTCTCAATGGGAATAGTGAAACCCATCTGACCGTGTCCCTCTTGTCGATCGCCAATCCTTATATTGCAACCAGACTATCTCATTACAACCCGATTATTCCGCCCAAAGGATCAATCCCGGTTCGTAGGCATTGCTGAGGTAGGGATGGTGGGGAAAGACTCGCAGGGCAAATCCCTGTAGCCCACTGCTGTGATAGGCAATGTTAACGGTGTAAAGACTGATCCGATCGTCCTGGGAATCGGTGCCGCTGTACTCCATCACCACGGGTACACCATTGATGATTTCGCCACGAGCATCGATCGCCCCCTGATACAACTCCACTCGCACATCCGCTGGGCGCAATTCTCCCAATCGAATCCGGGCTTTGACGGCGATCGACTGATCCACCTGCAACTCTGGTTCCTCCGAAACCTCAACGGTTTCGATCTTCATGTCATACCAATGCTCAAACAAGTGGGTATGCCAGTGGGCTAATTCCTTGGCAGGGGAATAGTGGTCGCCAGTCAACACTCGATAGCGATCGCTCAAAGGAAAATAGGCACGGGAGGCGTATTCCCCCACCATCCGCGCCGTGTTGAACTGGGGGCAGTTGAGGCGAATCGCATCCTTCATTTTGGTGATCCAACCCCTGGGCAAATTCTCCTCATCCCGCTGGTAAAACAGTGGGACGATTTCCTGCTCCAGCAATTCATAAAACGCGTTGGCTTCAACCTCGTCCTGGTAGTCGAGGTCGTCGTATTCCTCACCATGCCCGATCGCCCAGCCAGTGCGCACATAATCCGCCTCGTCCCACCAACCATCCAGCACACTCAGGTTGGGAACGCCATTCATTGCCGCCTTCATGCCGCTGGTGCCAGAGGCTTCCCGGGGACGCCGGGGGTTATTGAGCCAGACATCACACCCCGCCACCATGATCCGCGCCACGTTGATGTCATAGTTGGGGATAAACACGATGTGGTGATTCAGGTTCTGTTCGCGGATGAAGTGGTTGATGTCGCGAATCAATTCCTTACCCGGAATATCCTTCGGGTGAGCTTTACCCGCAATCACAAATTGGACGGCGCGTTTGCGGAGGGAATCGCCCTTGGTGCGATCGCCCTGCAAGCCCGACAAAATCTGCTTCAGCCGATCGGGGTCGCGCATAAACAGGGTGGCACGTTTGTAGGTGGCAAAGCGGCGGGCAAACCCGATGGTGAGTACGGTGGGATCGAGCACCTCCAATGCCTGCACCAGTTCGGTTGAGGCGGCTCCTCGTTCTTGGAGGCTGCGATGCAGGCGCTCTCGAACTGCCACGATTAATTCCGATCGCATCCGCTCATGGTTGCGCCACAACTCCTCGTCGGGAATCGAGTTCACCCGTTCCCACAAAGATTCGGTGGCGGGCGCATCATACCAACTCGGTCCTAAGTAGCGTTCATACAACTCCTGG
>JAAUSV010000367.1 GCA_012032525.1 Leptolyngbyaceae cyanobacterium SL_7_1 | reverse complement strand
GTCGATCCGCCCCCCCTGGTTGCCAGCAGTCCATCAACGCCGCCTGATCGCGAATCAGGTGGGTGCCCTGTCCGTCGTAGCCATGTCGCCGCGCCTTGGCGACTAGGGGAAATGTGAGTGGTGCGGGCAGGGCGATCGCCGCCGCCTCATCTAGCTCAACAAAGATGGGGACGGGCAATTCCAGATCCCGTAGATAGCTGTGTTGGTCATATTTGTCTAACAGGGGAGCCAAGGAGGACAATCTCGGACGAAACTCCACACCTTGGTCGGCAAGATGGGACAGGGCAGGGAGATCAACAAACTCGTTCTCAAAGGTAATCACATCGCACTGGGTTGCCAGTTGGCGGGTGGCAACCGCATCCGCGATCGCCCCCAACACAACTCCATCGGCAATTGCCACGGCTGGGTCAGCCCCAGAAGGGGTTTGCACCACCAGCTCTAGGGCTAACGTTTGGGCAGCTCCTGCCATCATCCAGGCGAGTTGTCCTCCCCCAATCACTCCCACACGGTTAATCATTCCTCAGTCCTCGCTCCCCAACATGCTCCCTTATTGGCAGCCTAGAGACTCCCGCGTTGCCATACCCGTTTTGGAATTGACTCCACTGGCAATCTGGCACAGCTCTCTAATCTGTGCCCGATCGAGGATGGCGTCGCTAAAGTCAGCGCCCGTGATATTGACATTGGTGAAGGTCGATCGCAGCAAAATTGTATTTACCAGCACGGCATCGCTCAGATCTGCTCCGTCAAACTTGACTTGGTCTGCCATGGCATCGGTCAAATCGGCTTGGTGCAAAATTGCTTGGGTCATCACCGAAGCGCTGAATACAGCGCCTCGCACATCCGCATCGGTAAAGTTGGTTAACTCCAAATTGGCATTGGAAAACTCAGAGGCTTGCAACTCCTGATGGGAAAAATCTTGCCCCTTTAACTCGGCATTGCTAAAAGACATTGGCATCGTCCAATCTGCCCACGCCGGGAGAGACCCACTCCAACAACCGATGCAAATTAAGAGTGCCAGTAGCGATCGCCAGATCATAATGCCTGCCCTAGGTGAGTGTTCTCTTTCTATCTTGCCAGGAGTTGGGAAGAAGGGAGGAGGAAGGAAGAGGGGGGAGGGGGTGAAAAGGGGGGAAGAAGTTGACTTAATTGGGTATATCTCTTATGACTTTAATGGCTGTATCTACTGATTGATTGCCCTTTCCGCTGTTGGGGTTAAGCAAGATTTAAATTGGGTTAATGTTTGGTTGACTAAAGTTTAACTAGCGATTGTGGTGATTACGTCTTCAGACTTTGCTTCTGATCAACCCCTCCTATCTAGTCCAGCAGTGAAGTTCCCTAATCTAACTCTGGAATCGACTCTCCAAGAATTACCGCTTCATGACTACCAGGTTGAAGTGGATCGACTGACACGGGATGTGGCGCATGCCTTTTGACGATCGCCCCCTGCTACCGGGGGTGATATTGACCAAAGTGGGTCAGTTTACTGGCATGATCTCACGCCGACGATTTCTAGAGCAGATGAGTCGTCCCTACGGACTAGACCTGTTTATGAATCGTCCCCTAGAAGTGTTGTATCCGTTCATTACGGCTGGAGGCAATGTGTTCCCCAGTACCACGCGGATTGAATGGATGACTCAGCAGGCGCTGCAACGATCGCCAGAGGAGTTGTATGAGCCGATCGTGGTGCAGTTTGAGGGCGATCGCCACTATCTGCTAGATTTTCATCAACTACTGGTGGCACATTCACAGATCCATCAATTGGCGCAACAGGTGATCCGCGATCAATCCCAAGCCCAAGTGATCCAAACTGAAAAGATGGCAAGCCTGGGACGATTAATCGCCAGCGTCTCCCACGAAATTCTCAATCCCGTCAACTTCATCTCTGGAAATCTAAACTATCTCGCCACCTACAGCCGCGACTTGATTCGCCTGATTACCGCCTACGAAGCTGCCCTCCCCGCTGGCTCTGCGGAAATCAACGAGGTTCGAGAGGATATTGGCTTTGATTTTATTCAGAGTGATCTGCCCAATATTTTAGATAGTTTAAAGCTGGGATGGAGCGGCTGCGTAGCATTGTGGGAGGCTTGCGCAGCTTTTCCCACATGAGCGAAACCGATCGCCGCCCCGTAGACCTGCACAAAACCATCGACAACACGCTGATCATTCTCAACAGTCGCCTCAAAACACGATCGACGTAGTTAGAAACTACGCCGAGCTACCCTTGATCGAATGCTACTCCGGGCAATTGAGTCAAGTGTTTATGAACCTGCTGAGTAATGCGATCGATGCACTTCTAGAAAAAGTAGAAGCAGAAAAAGCATTGCTTACCCCTGCTCAACGGGCAGAATTGCACCGCACCAACACCCCAACTTGGCAACCCCGAATCACCATCACCACTGCCCTAAAACCAGTGGCACCGTCGGAACTGGACAACAACCAGTGGGTTTCGATTTGCATTGGTGATAATGGTCCGGGTATTCCGGCTGAAATTCAAGAACAAATTTTTGAATCCTTTTTTACCACTAAACCCGTGGGACAAGGAACCGGGCTAGGACTTGCCATCAGCCGCCAAATTGTGGTGGAAAAACACCAGGGAAAATTGGAGTTGCGATCGCAGTTGGGAGTTGGGACGGAGTTTGAGATTCTTTTGCCAATGGGTGGATAAGGAAGTTGGCTATTAGTTGCCAGTGGGGTGGAGGGGGGTGCTGCCGCTGGCTCCATTGGCGGTGCGATAGCGGCAGAGCCAATGGCGAACCCCACGATAGCTCAAGGGATAGATGGCGTAGGCAACTGGCTCAGAGATCGGAGTGGGGAGGGGAGGGGCGATCGTAACTCAGCCCTCGATAGGTCAGTTGGTACAAACGCTGGGGAGGGTGGCTGGTTAACGACTGGTCAAAGGCATCAGAGTTGGGGTCTAAGCTGTGATGGGTGGATTTCATAATCTAGCAGCTCCGAGAGAGTTGATGGGGGCTTTCAATAACAACAGAGTCCCTTGTTTGGTTTCCAGCAAACAGGAACAAGAAATATGAGGCAGCGAACCAGTTGAAAGTTTCAAAGCATTAGCGTGTTCTGGTGGCTTTGAAACTGGATTTAGTCTGACGTGTATGGATACGTGAGACCAGCCAAGTTTAGGTTTTTAGGCAGGAACTTAACGGATGGACGCAAAAGCGTTGGTATGGGCGGAGGATGGGGCGATCGCTCCCTGTCTTACCGTTGCTTAACTTACCTTGGTATAGGCTTAAGAAGCCTAAACTTCCCTGGTTCGAGCGGAATGGTAACGATAAGATGTTCGGTAGTCGAATTTCTCTACTCCCTGGAAAAATCGCTCTACAATCAAAGGACATCGCCCCCATGCTTTTGACTCCTGAAACGGCTATGACGCCAACTCCCCCCAAACGCAAACGCCGACGCGGAGTGATCCTAACTCCATCAGGGTTTGAAAAAATACAGCAGGCAAAAGCGGATGCTGAATTTGAAGACAATCGGGGAAATCGCTACACCCTAGAGGCGTTGAGCGAGCGAACTGGGTTGGCAGTAGACACGTTAATGAAAGTATTTGCCTGTGAATCTGGCGTTGATAAACAAACCCTGAAAGCCTACTTTCGTTCCTTCAAGTTGACGTTGGAAGCAGCGGATTACTATCACCCCGACCTAGCGATCGAGGAGGAGGCTGACGGTCGAGAGGTAGAGACTCAACCCGATATGCCGGGAGGTCAGGTTCCCCTGGACTCAGCGTTTTATGTCGAACGAGCGGCGATCGAGGCAGAATGCCACAAAGCCATCCTGCAACCGGGCGGGCTGATTCGCATCAAAGCCCCGCGTCGCATGGGCAAAAGTTCTTTGATCAGCCGCATCCTCCGGCAGGCAGCCCAGCAGGGATGCCAAACCGTGGCGCTGAGTTTTCAGTTGGCGGACAAGACGATTTTTCAGAATTTAGACCAATTTCTGCAATGGTTTTGTGCCAACGTCGGGTTGGAAATGCAGCTCCCTAAGCGGTTGGGGGATTACTGGGACGACCTATTTGGCAGCAAGATTAGCTGCAAGATTTATTTTGAGCAATACCTGTTGCCACAAATTGGGCGACCGCTGGTGTTGGGGTTGGATGATGTCGATCGTCTGTTTGAATACCCCGACCTGGCGGACGAGTTTTTTGGATTGCTGCGCACGTGGCATGAGGAGGCAAAAACCGCGACATCTGGAAGCAATTGCGCCTAGTGGTTGCCCATTCCTCGGAGGTCTACATTCCCCTAAATGTCAACCAATCTCCGTTTAACGTGGGCTTGCCCATTGAGCTAAAGCCGTTTACTCCAGAGCAGGTGAGCGATTTAGCACAGCGGTATGGGTTGGAGTGGACAGATGCGGAAACTCAGCAACTGATCGAACTGGTGGGGGGCTATCCCTACCTAATTCAAGTGGCGTTGTATCATCTGTGGCATCAAGATGTGACGTTGGATGAGGTGCTGCAACCGGATGGGTTTGCCACGGGCATCTACAGCGAGCACTTGCAGCGCCAACTGTGGAATTTACAACAGCATCCAGAATTGGCAATGGCATACAACCAGGTAGTTTCGACTGCAACCCCGGTGGAATTAAGTTTGGTGCAATCGATTCGGCTGCAAAGTTTGGGCTTAGTGCATCTGCAAGGAAATTTATCGCTGCCCGGTTGCCGCCTGTATGCGGATTACTTTCGCGATCGCTCAAAACCGAATCGCTAGCCTGACCAACCCTTGCTACGGGACTATCACCATGCCGCGTCTCACTCTCCTGCGATCATCCTGGTTGCGTCGCACTCCCCTACGGACAATTTTGATTGTACCCTTTGTCTTGCAGCTTGCTGCCGCTGGGGGGTTGATCGGCTACCTCTCCTTCCGCAATGGGCAAGAGGTTGTGCGTGAACTGTCATCGCAACTACGGCAGGAAATCATTGCCCGCATTGATCAGCAACTGCGCTCCTACGTAGACATTCCCCACTCGATCAACCGGATTAATGCCAGTGCACTTTTGAGCGGCGACATCAACGTGTTAGAAGCAGAGGGG
>JAAUSV010000013.1 GCA_012032525.1 Leptolyngbyaceae cyanobacterium SL_7_1 | reverse complement strand
GTGAAAATCAGGGTCTGGGCGGGGTGGTGTTGTGCCAGCAGATCGGCAAGCACGCGCAATTTCCCAGCGGTTCCTAACGCAATTTGTTTGGCTTCGCGGTGGGCTAGCATGGCGCGGCGTCCGGCACGGGATTGGGCACTGGCGCGGACAAATTGTTGCCAGCCATTGATTGTGCCTAGCCAAATGTTGGATTGTTGCAGGAAACGATCGCGGGTTTGAATCAACTGATCGTAGCGATCGCGCTCCAACTCCGATAGTTTCACCTTAATCTGAACAATTTCATGGGCAGCGAGGGCGTTGCCTGCCAAATCCTCTGGGGTGCGAGCATAAACGATCGTCCCCAATAACGTATCTAAATCCAGATGGCGACCATCGCTGCGATCGGGCGTAGCCGTCAACCCTAACCGATACGGGGCGATCGCATACTCAGCAATCACCCGATTAAAATCACTGGGCAGGTGGTGGCACTCATCGCAAATTAGTAGCCCATAGCTATTGCCCAGGGTTTCGGCATGGATGGCGGCACTATCGTAGGTGGCAACCAGGATGGGGGTGCGATCGCGACTTCCCCCGCCCAACAACCCCACCTCCACATCGGGAAAGGTCGCTAGCAAATGGGCATACCACTGGTGCATCAAATCCAGGGTCGGCACAGTAATTAAGGTATGGCGTGGAGTTGCCTGCATTGCCATTTGCGCCAAATAGGTTTTACCCGATGCGGTGGGCAGCACGACCACTCCGCGCCGACCTGCCCCAATCCATGCAGCGAGGGCTTCGGTTTGGTGGGGGTAGGGTTGGCGTTCGAGGGTGGCGGTGAGGGCGATCGGGGCAAAGGCTTTGGCATTGTCTTCAAAGGCGATGCCTTCGGCTTGGAGTCGTTCCACTAAGGGACGGTAGTGGATGGCGGGAATGCGGAATTTTTCGATGCGATCGTCCCATGTGGCAAAATCCAACCACGCCTTTCCTTTGGGCGGCGGATGCAGGATCAAGGTGCCGCGATCGAATTTTAAGCTGGGGGTTCGTGCCATTGCGTTACGTCTTCTGCACTCTGACTTCACAGGCTCCTCGTCCATTGTAAAGTTGAGAAGAGATCCTGTTCAGTGATTATGACTGCCATTCAACCCCATCAAAAAGCCAAAGCCCTTAAACCCGGTAGCCGCCGCCCTGCCAAGGAACTGTGTAGCGAGTGCGGACTGTGCGACACCCACTACATCCACTACGTCAAAGACGCCTGCGCCTTCCTCAATCAACAGGTGGCGGAGTTAGAGGAGCAAACCCACGGGCGATCGCGCCAATTAGATCAACCGGATGATGTCTATTTTGGTGTTCACGATTCCATGATGGCAGCCCGCCGTACAGAGCCGATCGAAGGGGCACAGTGGACAGGGATCGTCAGCACGATCGCCATTGAGATGCTGAATCGCGGCTTAGTGGAAGGAGTGATCTGTGTGCAAAACACCGAGGAGGATCGCTTCCAACCGCTGCCCGTGATTGCCCGCACCCCGGCAGAAATCCTAGCGGCACGGGTGAATAAACCGACGCTTTCCCCCAACCTCTCGGTGTTGGAACAGGTGGAGCGATCGGGGATGAAACGGCTGCTTGTGATTGGTGTCGGTTGCCAAATTCAAGCCCTGCGAGCCGTAGAGAAATCCTTGGGATTGGAGCAATTGTATGTACTGGGAACCCCCTGCGTCGATAACGTCACCCGCGCTGGATTGCAAAAGTTTCTAGAAACCACCAGTCGATCGCCCGACACAGTAGTCCATTACGAATTCATGCAGGATTATCGGGTTCATTTCAAGCACAGCGACGGTTCCGAGGAAACGGTTCCCTTCTTTGGCTTGAAAACCAACCAACTCAAGGATGTATTTGCCCCCTCCTGCATGAGCTGTTTTGATTACGTCAACTCCCTCGCCGATCTGGTGGTGGGCTACATGGGTGCGCCCTTTGGCTGGCAGTGGATTGTGGTGAGAAACGATCGTGGACAAGCCATGCTCGATCTGGTGGGAGATTATTTGGAAACCCAGCCAGTGATGTCGCAGGGCGATCGCCACAACGCCGTACAACAGAGCATTCCTGCCTACGACAAGGGTGTGACCTTGCCAATGTGGGCAGCGAAGTTGATGGGCGTGGTAATCGACAAAATCGGTCCGAAGGGGTTGGAATATGCGCGGTTTTCGATCGATTCCCATTTCACCCGCAATTATTTGTATGTAAAACGCCATCACCCAGAGATTTTGGATGCCCATGTGCCGGAGTATGCCAAGCAAATTGTGGAGCAATACCAGTTGCCGGATTGAGCATCGTCGGTAGCTTATGATCGAGGAAACTAGGGCGAGGATTCTATAACTTATGCTAAAAACCATTGCAGGCATTTATCAAGATGGGCAAATTCATCTGACTGAGTTACCGCAAGATGTTAGCGATCGCTCCCAAGTTCTCGTCACCTTTCTCGACCCTGACAAAATTGATCCTGCCAAACTACGCCAACTGATCGATCACTTAGAGACAATTGAGGGGATTCAGCAAGGCTTTGAAGAATTAAACTCTGGTCAAACTCGCCCTATTGGAAATTTTGTCCAAGAAATGCAGCAAAAGTATGGCATTTCAGATTGAAATTACTCCAATTGCGGAAGCTCAGATCGAACAAGTCTATCGCTGGTATCGAGAGCGTAATCCTGAATTTGGTGTGCATTCGTTTGATCAATGAAGATGTTGACTCATGGAGTTTGGTCAATCCCTGTCCACTCAAACCGTCATAATTTACAAAGCTCCTCAAAAAGGTAAAGGTCAAAAATTACTGAAGGAGGGATTTCAACCCGTCGATTTTCCCTACAATCCTCCCTACCTTGATGGAAGTTGCTACTTTGCTGGACCTAATGACAGAAGCATTGCCGAGGAGTTCAACCAGAGCTATAAAGAGGGGATTCTTGAGGTGTCAATCGATCAGGTAAGCTACGAGCAAGATTTCAAATCACTTGAGTATCGCTATGATGAAAAAAGCGATTGTGAGCGGATTGAGGTAGTCATTCCTCAAAGCTTGTTTCCCATCCTCAACCAGTTTCCGCGAGTCCTCAAGCCCCGGTGAACAGCATGGATAGCACAAGTTGGGAGCAAATCAAATCTCAGTACAAGTTAGGTCAGTTTATACAGGGCAATGTTGAGTTTCATGCGCCCTTCGGAGTTTTTGTAAAAATGGATGAATCTTTAGTCAAAGGGTTGATCAAAATCCCTGACTTTTTAGATGAGGGCGAGATGAGTGAAGCCATGTATCCAGAAATTGGTACAACTGTTGGCGCGGTTGTAGTCGGATATAACGAGAGCAATTGCCGCGAAATATATTTAAGTGCAAAGCCCAGTGTCCTGCATAAAGCTCTGGTTCCCCTAAAGATTCCTGCTTTAGCTAGTTAAAGATACGGGATGCTGCCATGAAAGCTTTGGAAGAAATTCAACAACAACTGATACTGCAAAAACCACTGTTGCAAGAACGCTATCAGGTCAAAGAGTTAGGCATTTTCGGTTCTTACGTTAGAACAGAGCAGACCGAAACGAGTGATGTGGATGTGCTGTAGAGTTTTACGAAACACCCAGCTTGTTGAAGTTTGTCAATTTACAGAACTATCTCAGCGATCGTCTGGGAGTCCAAGTCGATCTGGTGCATAAGGGCGGTTTGAAACTATGCATTGGAGAGCGAATTTTGGCAGAGGTCGTCTATCTGTGACCAACAGCCAACTGGAAGACTATTTGCAGGATATGTTGGATGCCATTGCTGCAATTGAAAAATTTACGACAGGCATTGAGTTTAAAGTATTCTCACAAAATTTAGAGAAGGTGTTTGGGTGCATTCCAGTCTTGTAAATCTCAATTTGAGACAGATTTCCAAAACCGCTTGGATAGTGGTGCTTTGACAAACAAGCATTCTTGCTTATTGTAAAAGTGGGATGCACCCTGGAGAATTTCTATACTATGGCGTATCAAAAACGGCAGTCTGCCATTCTAGAAAAAGCCCTAGCACGGCTACGTGGATTGGAATCGCTCGATCCCACAATGGATCTGGGCAGCGGGCTAAGCTTGCAAGGCTATGCTGACCTCATTGCAGCCTCTAACGCTAAGTTGCAAACCTATAATCTTGCGCTTGCTGAAGCCGATCGCACCCGGATTGAATTTGCCGAAGCTCAATCATCTGTGTCTACGATTTCATCGCGCATCTTGAGTGCGATTGTTGCCCGGTACGGCAAGGACAGCAAGGAGTATGAGATGGCAGGTGGAAAGCCACCGAGCAGGTATAAACGCTCCAGGAAAAAATCTTTAGCAACGAGTACGAATCAGTCTCAGAGCGAAAGTACTTCCTCAGACAGTGCTCAACTAAATGGCTCTGCTAGGAACGGTTATGGAGAATTGAGTCGATCGGCTCAATCATGATTCAACCTGTAGGGATTTTTGAGGGTGGAGGCTGATCCCCACCCCCAAAAATCCCTACCTGAATACCACTACCCAGTACTTTATGATTGAAGAAACTAGGGCGAGGGGTTCTATGCAGTCTCCGACTACCCATTCAATCCGTTGGACAACGGCTGATCTGGCAATCTTTGAGGGCGATCGGGTCAATCGCTATGAAATTATTGACGGGGAACTATTTGTGACCAGAGCGCCGAATTGGGAGCATCAGAAGGTTTGCGTCAAAATTGCTGCCGTATTGGCATATTGGTCAGATGAAAGCGGCTGAGGTGAGGCTGCGATCAATCCTGGTATTGTCTTTTCAGAATCAGATGACGTAATTCCCGATGTGGTTTGGGCAAGCAACGATCGCCTAGAGCGCTTACTGGATGAGGCGGGACATTTGACGGCTGCCCCAGAGTTGGTGGTGGAGGTGCTGTCTCCGGGTAAGACAAATAAGCGGCGCGACCGAGAGGCTAAGTTAAAGCTTTACTCGGTGCAAGGGGTTCACGAATATTGGATTGTGAATCCTACGGAGCAGAGGGTGGAGGTGTATCGCCGTGAGAAGGCAGCGTTGAAGCTGGCGGGGACGTTGTATCAGCAGGATGAGTTGACGAGTCCGATTTTGCCGGGGTTTAGGCACCCTCACCAACCTTTAAATTGACATTACGCCAGCGTCGATCGCCATCTGCCTGCGCTAAGGTTGTGCGTATCGGATTTTGTTGTACGTAGTTTTGGGAGAAGAGAATGTCTCAAGCAAAATTAGGCGATACGGTCACCGTTCATTACACCGGACGCTTAGAAGATGGTACTGTGTTTGACAGCTCAGTGGGACGTGATCCGCTGCAATTTTCCATCGGCGGTGGCAATATTATTCCTGGCTTCGAGCAAGCTGTGATTGGCATGATACCGGGCGACTCTAAAACCGAGACTATTCCCGCTTCTAATGCCTACGGAGACCACAACGCTGACATGGTTGTCGTGGTCGATCGCCAGCAAATCCCCCCCGACATGCCCGTCTCCATAGGACAACAATTGCAAGTTCAGCAACCGGGCGGAGAAGTCATTCCTGTGATGATTACTGAGATCTCAGAGGCAGAAATTACCCTAGATGCCAACCATCCTTTGGCAGGGGAAACTCTGATTTTTGATATCGAATTAGTGGCGATCGGATAGATTCTATGATGGCTGACCCGCCCACCTCCACCCTGCCAACCGGATTACTCCGCCGGATTCATCACATCGCGCTCAATGTGAAAGACATGCAGGCATCTCGGCGTTTCTATGGAGAGATTTTGGGGTTGCATGAGCTGGTAGGAGACGAGATTCCCGCCACGTTGAGGGCAGAGGTGGAGGCAGGGCGGGTTGCAAATTTCATCACCCCGGACGGCACCGTGCTAGATCTGTTTTGGCGACCAGACCTGTCTCCTCCAGACCTTGATCCTGAGCGTCCCTTCACCGCGCGGGACATTTAGCCTTTGATGTAGCACCCGACATGTTTGACCAAGCGGTGGCGGTGATTCACCATCACCAGTTGCCGATCGCTCATGGTCCTGTCAGTCGTCCCACTGGGCGGGGCATCTATTTCTACGATCCGGATGGATTTTTAGTCGAAATCCGCTGCGATCCAATGCCATCTTCGATCGAGTTGGATGTTACTCCATCTCCATGAGCAACTTACTCCCCACTTCCCATTGCCATCGCATTCAGCACCGCTTGCTGGCTGACCTGCCCGTAGAGCGTCTTGAGATATTCCATCGCCACCTGCGCTGCCGGAGTAGACTGGTTGCCCGTTGTATCCGACTTCAATGGCAAAAAGCCCAGCACATCTAGCACCGTTTCATTCGTCACAGACGGGGCAATCACCACCAGCGACGGTTCCAACTGCGCCTCATAGTTCCAGAAATTCTCAAGTTGGATATCGGGTTGGGCGTCTGGGGGAGTGTCTGGTTTTGCTGGGGAGGGATCGATCGCCACGTCGGTTTTGGCACTGCGCAACTGTCGTAACGCTGTAATGATCTGTTCCTTCGTCTGTCCTCGCAGTTGGAAGAGGACAAAGGGGTCTTCACTAAAGCGATCGCCCAGCAAATAATACACTGCGCCAATATGCTTACAAGGATTGGCTTTATCAGGGCAGGAACAACGACTGTGAATATCGAACTTAGTCAGGGGAAACAAACTCAACCCATTGGCGGTAAACGCTTCTTGAATATTGTGGGGCATCTCTCCAGCCAGCAGTTTGGCGGAGAACACTGCCCGTTCTGCCAACCCCTCGATCACATACTGCCATTGCTCCTCGGTAAAGGGGTCGAGTGCCAGCGACACTTTGTAGGGTTCGGGAGCTGTTCCCTGCACCAAAGCAAACACCTTTGCCCCTTTAAACTCAATCTTGAGCACATTGCCTTCACGGGCATAGTTGCGTGCCCGTTCTAACCGCCGTATCCATCCAAAGGATTCTAATACATCAATCCATTGCTGTGCCCACCACTCCCGATTGGGTTGAGTTTCGTATTTTGCGGCAAAGGTCATGCTGGAAACTCCATTGGTATTATCTGATTGTAGCGATCGCCCCTCTCCCTGAGCGAATTGCTAACCGCTCTAAAATCTCCGCCCCAACAACCGTTGCCTCACCCCCTCTGCAATCTTCTGCCCCAAGTACTCTGGAATCAAATTCTCATTTGGACCCAATAGATAGAGAATCAACCGCGTCCGCCCCCGCCAAACCAGCAAATTGGCATTCACCACCAACAAATCCTCTTGCCAGATGGCATACATCACCTTGTAGAACAAACCTGGCTGGTTATCCGCCTCAATCAACAGAGCAGGCAAGTGAAACACTGGATCAACATAAAATTCAGTTTCCACCTGTTCCAACCCAGCATCCAGGTTAAATTCAACCGCCAGCATCTCCTCCACCTCAAACCGACCCGCCAAGGCTTCCCGAATTGCTCGACAGACGTTATCTGCCGTTTTATCGGTCAATGCCTTGCCGCCCCTCGACACCACCAGTTTGATAAACACCAGCATGGGTGGGTAGATCTGTCCGTAGAGGCTAAGGCTGTGGATTGTCAACCCATACGCCGCCAGCACCCCAAAAATATCACTCAGCAAAAAAGACTGATTGCGATAGGCAAAGTGAAGCGCACTTTTGCTACCCTCTGACTTCAACTCAATCACCGCTTGCTTCGTCTTATACAGTTGGTAGGCAAGCCGGAGGTTTTGCAACTGAATCTCGCTGCTAACAAATTGCTCATAAAACTGGGGAAACGCTCGATTAAAGCGTTTTAACAATTCCAGGGTCGATGGTTTCAAACCTGAAGCCATAGATGATAAAACTTACCCTATCAAATCGTGGAGAACTGAAATCAGAAAGCAGTCAATGACCCAGAAGCCCCGATGATAGAGCCATGCTTACCATCCCAAATAGGAAATGCCTTGGGTTCATTGGTTACGTTGCCTACGGATTGACGATGAATCTAGAAAACCCTAAGTTTAAGGCAATTCACGACTCAATTGCAGAACCCGTCGCCGCATTCAGGATATTTCTTGAACTCGTCGAAGATTTATCCTCAGGAAGCCACCGTGGTGCAAGGGTACGAGCGATATACTAACTATTAACCGTTAATCAAACGTTTACCACCTTGCACCTACATGGGTTTTTGGAAGAGCTTATTTAGTGCTACCGATGCGGCGGCTGTGCCTAAACCAGCCCAAGCCGACAAATTGAGTGCTCAAAGTGTAGCAACTAGTGGGGAATCCCGCATCTTTTTTAGCACCGATCGCGAAATTGACCTCTATGAGCTAGAGGAGCTGTGTGATGCCGTGGGTTGGTCACGGCGTCCCCTGCGTAAAGTCAAAAAAGCAATCCAGCACAGTTTCCTGGTGATCTCCATGTGGGAGCAAAAGGGAAACAGTCGTCGATTAATTGGCTTTTCTCGCGCCACGTCCGATCATGCCTTTAATGCCACAATCTGGGACGTTGTAGTACACCCTGACTTCCAGGGTAAGGGCTATGGCAAGGCATTGATGAAGCAGATGATTAAAAAGTTACGAAGTGAAGACATCAGCAACATTACCCTGTTCGCCGACCCCCATGTCGTTGACTTTTATCGCAACTTGGGTTTTATGTCTGACCCCGAAGGCATCAAGGGCATGTTCTGGTATCCTGAATAAAATTTTCCATCGCGCCCAACCCTGATTTCCCAGAGTTCTGAGCTATACTAAGGTGGTCTGCACGGGATGTAGCGCAGCTTGGTAGCGCGCCTGCTTTGGGAGCAGGATGTCGCAGGTTCAAATCCTGTCATCCCGATTGAGTCTGATTCCAGAATTGCTCTTCGAGAATCAACCCAAGTATCGTCTGATCGAGAATTGCACTATACATTAGAAGTAATCCTCTGTAGGCGCAAGCCATGAGTCCATTACAAACTGAAATAGTCACTGATACCTGGATCGCCGCACCTTGGAATCAGTATGTCCAGTTGTTTGAAGACCCTCAATACAACAAGACAAAAGGGTATTATTTTCGAGACCACATGAGGCTGGAAATGTTGCCGATCGGATTTGATCACGGCACCGATCATGGATTGATTGCGTTAATCATTAACTTATTTGCGATCGCCAAGTCGATCCCATTAACCCTAGCGGACAACGTTAGCTATCGCAGAACTGGTTTGCAGGAGTGTCAGCCAGATGTATCCTGCTATATTGGCAGCAATGCCCAAGCGGTTCCAAAAGATACGAATATTGTTAATCTCGATCGCTATTCCGTTCCAGACTTGGTAATTGAGATTGCTAAGACAACTTTATTAGACGACTTGGGCATCAAGCGCACTCTCTATGAAGAGTTAGGAGTAGCAGAATATTGGGTAGTTGATGTCAAAAATACCCAGGTGATTGCCTACCAAATTCACGATCGCGGTTCTGAGCGCTTAACTAGGTCTAAAGTGTTGCCTGGACTGGCGATCGCCACTCTAGAAGAAGCGCTACAGCGTAGCCGTGAGAGTGACCAAGCCACTGTAGGAGCTTGGCTACTTAATCAATTTCAACAGACCTAGCGATAAAAGCTGTATGGCTTTGAGGATGATATGGCAGTAGCAACCCAACAGCGATTGACGTTTGAAGAATATTTGACCTACGACGATGGTACGGATGCAACGTATGAATTTGTTGATGGGGTGCTGATTGCCATGCCTCCATCTATTCGCCTCCATCGAAAATTGCCAAATTTCTCGAAGATTGCTTCACCAGAGAAATTCAACGTCTCCAAAGACAACGGAATACTGGGCGCACCGATGTGGGGATTCAGGGACAAAACCAAAATGGAACCCTTACTGTCCGATATCCAGCTCTAATCATGTTTGATGCCAGCACCTTGGACGCGAATGAATTTGACGCGCTTAAGCTATCAGCTAAGGAGATATTGAGTGGACAATTCAATATCTCCGACTCCAATAAGCAGTAGACGCTGGTTTAATCTTCCATGTGGATGCCACACTCGGTTTTGCCCATGCCGCGCCAACGACCCGCCCGCTCATCTTCACCCTCAGCGATCGGCGTCGTCAACGGCTCATCTCCAATGCTGGCATAGCCTTGATCGTGCAAGGGATTGTAGATTACATCCTGCTCGGCGGCATATGCCCAGGACTGTTTGCGAGTCCACGCGGCTAGAGGATTGACCTTGATCCGTTGATCGGTATCCACTTCAAACACAGGCATTTCTGCGCGAGTAGCCGCTTGGTCGCGACGACGACCCGTGATCCAAGCCACGGCTGCTAATTCATCTAACCCCCGCTGCAAGGGTTCAATTTTGGTGAGGTGGTGGAACTGCTTGATGTCCCGTTCCCACAGGGCATCTCCGTATTGGGCGACAAATGCTTCGCGGGTATTAATCTCTGGAATTTTGTAGGTTCTCAGGTCGAGGGTGTACCGTTCCTTTACTTTTGCAACCAACTCCAGCGTTTGCGGAAAGTGGTACAACGTGTCGAGAAATAGAACTGGAACGGCAGTGACAGCATTGACCTGACGATAGAGAATATCGGTAATGATCAGATCGTCAATATTGAAGGCACTAGTCTGCACCAACCCCTGAGGAATATTGGCAACACACCACGCTAGAATTTCTTGAGGGTGAGCGGTGTTAAACCGTTGGTTTAGCTCAGTTAAATCTAGATCTGCGACTCGAATGACCGATTCAGTGGACAAGGTTCCCATAGCACTATGTTGTATCGAATGTCTCGATCCTATCGTGAATGGGACTCAATCCGATCGCGATCGAGCATAAATACTCAAAAACTGGAGGCAGCGTGCGCGTCATTCTCTACAGCAAACCGGGCTGTCATCTGTGTGAAGGCTTACAGGAGAAGCTAGGGCAGATCCAAACTCTGGCGATCGAGCTAGAAATCCGGGATATTGCAAGTAATTCAGAGTGGTTTAACGCTTATCAATATGAGATTCCAGTCCTGTTTGTAGAGTTGCCGAATGGGGCGATCGCGCCCGTTCCCCGTCCTTCTCCCCGTGCCACCGTGCCACAGATAGAGCAAGCCTTACGCAAGGTTGCCACAGGTCTCTAGAAATCAAATGGGTCATCAACTTCAGTCGTTGGTTCGGTAGGTGGAGGGGTTGAAGGGGGAGATTGCAATTTTTCCCTTGCCTGTGCCCATTTGCTCTGCAATCGAGTTCTCCAGGTCTGGCTGGTCTCCTGCACGTGTTCCGCTGCGATCGCCCATTTCTCCTTGGCTTGCTCCGCTACCTGTTGGCTAGTTTTTTTGACGGTCTGCGCGATCGCTTGCGGGTCGGGCAGAGTATCGGTGCTAAGTGTTTCTTTGATCTGGGTGACTCGTTGGCTCAACCCCGGAACCACTTGATGGGGGGCTTGCAGCACAGCCTCTTCCACAATCAACCGTTTGCGTCCAATCCGCAGCACAGTGGAGGGCAAAAAGGAATACAGCCCATCGGTTATGCCCCGCCAACCGTTAGATGTAAACCAATATTCCAGAACGTTGCCCGTGGGCGGGTGCAGTCGATAATCCCGCAGGTTGCCCGCCCGATCGCCCTTATCAGTCCACACTTCCTGGTGGGCGATCGCCACCACTTCATCCGGCATCATCCTGCTATCGGCGACTGGCACCTCTACCACCACGCTGTCTGCGCCGATCGAGTGGATCTGTGCCCAAGCGATGTAGAGTGGTTGGCGTTGCAGCATCCCTAGTTTGCACGTCATTCCCACGACTTGATGGTTCATTGGATCAAGCCAAAGTTGCTCGACTCGACCGAGGGCTTCGGTGGTGTTGCGATCGAGCACTAACCGTCCCAACAGGTCGCTTTGCTGAATCGTTTGCAAGGTCATGGCGGTTTACTAACCCGGTTACAACCATCGAGAGGCTACTTCCAGTATCTAGAACTTACTGCATCTGGGGAGTTGGATGCTGCATTTATTTTTGTTAAGAATAGTAAAGCGAACCCTGGGGTTGGTCTGTGCCAAATTCATTGTCTTTAGTCAGTTTTGGGCACAACCGGGAGCCGAGGTGGTCGAGCCGATCGCCTACCATTGCTATCTGCCAACCCATCGGTGAGTAAATACGGTACAACGAAGGAAAGTATTGCAGTACCCTTCAATGCTCCCGATCATCTACAGCGACGAATTTCTAGAGCACGATACCGGAGCCTTTCATCCCGAAAAACCAGGGCGGCTGACGGCGATCGTTGCTGCCCTGCGATCGGCTCCCCACGCAGCCCAAATGGACTGGCGATCGCCCACACCCGTGCCCGATCGCTCCAATTTGATCGCAGTGCTAGAAACCGTCCACCCCCGCCGCTACATTGAGGCGGTGCAAAAAGTGGCAGAACTGGGGGGTGGATTTCTTGACCCCGATACCCCCGTATCTCCGCGCAGTTTTGACGTAGCCCTGCTAGCGGTGAGTGCGTGGTTGGATGGCGTGGATCAGGTCTTGCAAACAGGGGAACCTGCCTTTGTAATAGCCCGTCCCCCCGGACACCATGCCCTACCAATGCGAGGAATGGGGTTTTGTGTGTTTGCCAATGCGGCGATCGCTGCCCACTATGCCCTGCAACAGCCAACGGTGAATCGGGTGGCAATTTTGGATTGGGATGTGCACCACGGCAATGGCACCCAGGCGATCGTCGAATCCCATCCCCAGATTGCCTACTGTTCGCTCCATGAACATCCTCAGTATCCTGGAACCGGACGCGCTGAGGAGCAGGGCGAGTTTGAGAACGTGCTCAATTTTCCCCTGCCTGCTGGAAGCACGATTGAGGACTACGCTCCCTTATTTGAACAGCGGATTATTCCCTTTTTCCAAGCATTCCAGCCCGATCTGCTGATCATCAGTGCGGGCTATGATGCCACTAAAGATGACCCCCTCGCCCACATTTGTCTCCACCCTCAAGACTACGCCCGGTTCACTAGCTATTGCTTACAACTGACTCGTCGTGTCGTGTTTGGATTGGAAGGTGGATATGATTTTAATGCCCTAGCGCGATCGGTAGTGGCAACGGTGGAGGAGTGTTTGTCAAGAGGTTAGCCTGTTCTATGAGGTGGCAGGTTTTAGCCAATTTGCGAATTCCTCTACAAATCGATCGTCCAAAATCGCTGCCCGAATTTCTTGAGTGAACTGGATCAACTCGGTGATGTTGTGGATGGAGAGCAGGGTGTAGGCGAGAATTTCCTGTGCCCTGAGGAGGTGGCTGATGTAGGCGCGGGTGAAGTGCTGGCAGGCGTAGCAGGGGCAGGAGTCATCTAGCGGGGTGAAGTCTTCTTTGAAGCGGGCATTTTTTAAATTCCACCGCTCTCCCCCTACCAAGGCGGCTCCGTGGCGGGCTAAGCGGGTGGGAATGACACAATCAAATAGATCAACTCCTGCGGCGATCGCCTGTGCCATTTCCCGATAGGTTCCCACTCCCATCAAGTAGCGTGGCTTGTGGGCGGGTAAGAGTGGTGTGGTGGCACGAACGATTTTTTGGATCAATTCGGGGGGTTCTCCCACGCTGACACCGCCGATTGCATATCCAGGTAAGTCTAACTTTGCCAGGGTTTTAGCCGCTTGCTGGCGCAACTCTGGATATATCCCTCCTTGGACAATGCCAAAGAGGGCTTGATCCGATCGCTGATGAGCTGTGATGCAACGGTTTAACCAACGATAGGTGCGTTCTGTAGCGGCAGCTACTGCTGCTGCACTAGCGGGATAGGGGGGGCATTCATCAAATGCCATGATCACGTCTGCCCCCAGAGCGTTCTGAATTTGAATGGATTTTTCGGGGGTGAGTTGGATCAGTTGACCGTCGCGGGGAGACTTGAAGGTAACTCCCTCATCACTGATCGATCGCATTTCGCTCAAGCTAAACACTTGAAACCCGCCTGAGTCAGTCAAAATTGGACCCTGCCATGCCATAAACGAGTGTAATCCCCCCGCCCGTGCCACAATCTCCTCACCGGGCTGGAGGTGGAGGTGGTACGTGTTTGCTAGCACCATTTGGGCGCCAGTAGCTCGGAGTTGCTCAGGGGTAACGGTTTTGACATTAGCGAGCGTACCCACGGGCATAAACCGGGGTGTTTCCACAACGCCATGAGGGGTTGTAAACAATCCAGCGCGTGCTTGGGTGTGGGAGCAGCACGCTTGGCATTGGAACGAAAAATGGGAACTCAAACTCTAACCCGTTGAAGAATAGTCAGACCATAATAGTCTAATTCCGTAGGCTGGGTTTCGTTGGCACTCAACCCAGTCAGCCTACAAATATTGGGTTTCCCCCAGCTCAACCCAATCCACAGGTTCAATCTACAGGGCTAGAGTGAGAAATTATCTTCATCGTCAATTCGCATGTCCCAGTTGGCAGATAACACCTCTGCGACCACTGCTTCTAGGGCGGCGGCGTTGAGGCTGCGGGTTGTTTGCTCCTGCAACGGATTTGAGAGAGGCGTCAAGCGCAATCGGCAGCGATCTTGGATCAGATCGAAATAAGCTTGCTGCTCTGGCGATCGAATTAATTGTAAGTAATCAAAACTCGACACATTGAGGTAAAGTGTATGGTTGGCAACCAAGGTTGATCGTTGGGGGTCAGAAAACACCTCAAGAACATAGCCTTCGCCCTCGTTTAGCACCTGCCCTTCTAGGGTATAGCTGTAACGGACTCGACCCAAATCAGCCAGCAGGCGCTGAATGTCATGCTTGTTAATCACAATCCCTGTGTCAACGATACAGGGAGCGGGCAAATGGGTATTTCCGGAAAGTTGATCGTGACTCATAAAATATGAAACCTCTGACCTTGGGTGAACCTCGGTCACTCAATCATGAGAAAACTGTTCAACAGGGCTGTAAAGACAATAAGCTCAATGACAATAAGCTAAAGACAATAGATGAAACGAGCGTCCTACATAAGGATTCAACTCAACAGGCGGAGGCGCTAACTAATCATGCTGACGGAGGAGCATTGTTTCAGGAAAAAAAGTAGAGCGACTGGGAACCTCTCACCAAAACAACATAGGACAGCAGCAGACCTAATGCGACAGCTAGTGAAATCATCTTATCTCAGGATGATTCGATCGCCCTCGGTAAAGCCTGGAAAATTCATCTAGCTGCTAAAACCTTTGAGAACACGGTTTAGTGTTTGGAATGATACAAACATTTTGATTGATCAAGGTTAATTATGACGTTAACGGGCAACCGAGAGATTCAGCCAAAGTGCTGAATCTCTCATATCCGTCTTATGGTATGCCAAAGCAATCCTCATCTACAGAATCATCACCTCAGCGATCGCCTGCCTGTCCACCTCAACCCTCCATGCTGGGTTGGGAGATGGTCAAACCTCTAGGAGCAGCGCTCACCTTCTACACCGCTCTGCCAGTTCCGTTTGCTTGGGGAGTTGATATTCAATATGCGGCGCAGATGGCTCCCACGGTGGGTGTGCTACTGGGAGGATGTCTAGGATTGCTAGATTGGGGGTTGGCAGCAGTGGGAATGCCAGTACTCGTCGGTAGCGTGGTGGTCGTCCTCTGTTGGATTGGGTTGACGGGGGGCTTACATCTCGATGGCGCGATGGATACCGCCGATGGGCTAGCTGTGCAAGATCCAAGCCGTCGATTAGAGGTGATGAGCGACAGTGCAACGGGGGCGTTTGGGGCAATGGCGGCGATCGCCCTGCTGCTGCTCAAAGCCGTTGCCCTCAGCGCTATCCCTGAAGGGCGGGAAGTCGGGCTAGTCTTGGCAGCCGGATGGGGGCGCTGGGCACAACAGGTGGCGATCGTTCACTATCCCTACCTCAAACCGACCGGCAAGGGGTCATTTCATAAAACCGCATTGCCTTCGGCATGGCACTTAGTTCCCAGTGGGTTGCTACTAGCAGGCATCAGTGCCCTCCCCTTGGGGTTGCAAGCCTCCCCTGCCCTGGCGATGAAGCTGGCGATCGGCGGGGCGATCGCCTGGGTGGTGCCGCTGTGGTTTGCTCGCCAACTGGGTGGGCACACCGGAGATACCTATGGGGCGGTGGTGGAATGGACAGAAGCCATCTTTTTAACAGTGCTCACAGTATCTTAGAGGAATAAATTGTGTGTTTCTATGTTGCCTATGCCGTCCGATTCTCCCATCGCCAATGCCCAAGCCCTGGGTATTCCACAAATTCAGCGCCACTTGTTGCTGTGTGCCGATCAGACCGTGCCGAAGTGTTGTGATAAAGCCGACAGCCTGGTTGCTTGGGATTACTTGAAGAAACGCTTGAAAGAGCTGAAATTAGACGTACCTACGCTCGATCGCCCCACATGTATTTTCCGGACGAAGGCAAATTGTTTACGAATCTGTCAACAGGGTCCGATTTTGGTTGTCTACCCGGATGGGGTTTGGTATCACAGTGCTATGCCAGATGTGATTGAACGGGTTCTTCAAGAACATATTCTAGGGAATCAGATCGTTACTGACTACGCATTTGTGGTTCATCCCTTGCCAGAAGTCGATCAATCCCAGTTCTACTCTCAAAAAGAAATTGAAAATACTTAAATTTATCTGTGAATTTGTTTATATTTCAACATATCAATAACGATTCATCGCTAGGCGATATACAATAGCGCGGTTAAGGGGAATCTATATCTATGTTCATTGCTCAGTTTTTAAGAATTGGCTTCATTGAGCATAGATTCAAAAATGGCGTGTGGGGCGTTTCCTCAGAACCCATCTGGATAGGACTCTCCACTCACTCCAAGGTACTGTCCACTGTGTAGTACATTGAGTGACACTCAAATGTTAAAGTGCGCTTTGGCAGAAAGTAGCTGTATTTGTTACTTCAATACTTCAGGCTTGGGTTGCGACACTAGCCGATTAATCTAAACTGAATGCTTGTGTAAAAATACTGGCTATCATAAGAAAAGTTTGACCTGTGATTGACCTCTGGCAGTGACAAAGCATGAGCAAGGAAAATAGTGTTAACGACCACAAGCGATTGTTGTTGATCGATGATGATCCCAATCTCATTTTGTTAGTCAAAGACTATCTAGAGTTTCGGGGATATCAGGTCATCACGGCTGAAAACGGTCAGGAAGCCCTTGATGTTTTGCAGCAAGACACTCCCGACATGATCATTTGCGATGTCATGATGCCGCAAATGGATGGTTATACCCTTGTGGAACACGTTAGAAAAGACCCGCGCACCAGTTGGATACCTGTTTTGTTTTTGTCGGCAAAGGGGCAAAGCCAAGATCGGGTCAAGGGTTTAAACACAGGGGCAGATGTGTATATGGTCAAGCCTTTTGAGCCTGAAGAGTTGGTTGCTCAGGTGGAGTCTTCTCTCAAGCAAGCCTCCCGGATTTTGCAACATCACAACAAGGCTTCGGATGCTGCACCCAAGATTCAGGTTCCCTTTGATGTGGAGCTAACGCCTACCGAGCTGCGGGTGGTGCAGTATGTGGCACGGGGCATGGCAAACCGGGAGATTGCCGAGGAACTGAACGTGAGTCAGCGCACGATCGAGAGCCATGTTAGCAATATGCTGGGCAAGACCGGATTGCACAATCGCACAGAGTTGGCACGATGGGCGATCGAAAATAGCATGGCGTGAGGGAGCAATTAGCGATTAGCACGGTGTCGTGTTAGTAATCCCTCACGTACCTTCAGATAGGGGTTGAGCATTGCTCAACCCCTACGTGCATTGAACTGCTTTTAAGTGTCGAGCCAGCGTGCAGCATCCTTGGCGTGGTAGGTGAGGATCAGATCGGCTCCTGCCCGTTTAAAGCCAGTCAGGGTTTCCATCACTACTCGTTCTTCATCGATCCAGCCGTTGAGGGCGGCGGCTTTGAGCATGGAATATTCGCCAGAGACATTGTAGGCGGCAACGGGTAAGTGGGTTGCCTGCTTGACTCGCCAAATAATGTCCATGTATGCCAAGGCCGGCTTGACCATCAGCATGTCTGCGCCTTCGGCGATGTCGAGGGCGATCTCGGTGAGGGCTTCGCGTCCGTTGCCGGGGTCCATTTGATAGGTGCGGCGATCGCCAAACTGAGGCGTCGATTCTGCGGCATCGCGGAAGGGTCCATAGTAGGCAGAGGCATATTTGGCGGCGTAGGAGAGGATCGGCGTGTCCTCGTATCCAGCCTGATCTAGACCTTGGCGAATGGCTTGGACAAACCCGTCCATCATGCCAGAGGGAGCAATGATGTCTGCTCCGGCATTTACCTGGGATACGGCGGTTTTCTTCAGCAGTTCTAGGGTGGGATCGTTTAACACCCGTCCGGTTAAATCCCCCACTTGCAGATAACCACAGTGTCCGTGGGAGGTATACTCACACAGGCAAGTATCGACGATGACGATCAGATCGGGAACGGCTTCCTTTACCTTGGTAGCGGCAAGTTGGACGATGCCGTGATCGTGCCACGCCCCGGTTGCATCCGTGTCCTTATCGGCGGGAATACCAAACAAGATAATGGCAGGAATTCCCAGATCGTAGACCTGTTTCGCCTCCTCGACGATTTTGTCTACAGAGAGTTGGTAGACGCCGGGCATCGATCGCACCTCGTTGGCAATGCCACTACCCGGCACGGCAAACAGCGGATAGATCAAATCGTTGGTCGTCAACACAGTTTCACGCACCATCCGACGCAACTGCGGATGGCTACGAAGGCGGCGGGCGCGATAGGCAGGAAACTTCATAGATTAAAGGGGTTTGGCTAAAACGAGATTGATTTAAAGTCTAAAGCGTCGATAGACCAGAATTGTCCCTCCCTCAGTAACAAACTGTGAAGGAAGCTCTTTCCTAATTCAATTCATCAAACTTTTCAAACAGATCCGCCAGCACCCGATTGGAAAACAAAAACCCTTCTGGATCGGTTAATCGCACCCGCCGATCGCCCCAAACCTTCGAGCGAGCCGAGGAATCGGCGGCGGTAATCTCCACCCATCCCCGCTGTTGGTAGGGCTGCAAATAGATGAGCAGTTGCTCAACGATCGACTCGCCAAACTCGGTTGCCAAGCGTTGCAGCCCAATCCCCTCCGCCAACCGCAGTCCCACCATCAAGGTCTCTAGCCACCGTTCCATAACTGGAGTGGTTTCAGGGGCGATCGCGTCCGGTGTACCCACCGTCGCCACCCATTCAAAATAGGCAGCGCGGGTGCGGGGGCGGGTGAAGCGCCCTCCCTGCACATAACTCGCTGCCCCCATGCCAAACCCATGGAAGGGACGATTCTCCCAATACACCCGATTGTGGCGGCAGTGGAAGCCGGGCTTGGCGTAGTTGGAGATTTCATAATGCTCGAACCCGGCTTGCGTCAAGTGGTGCTGGGCAAGGCGATACATCTGAGCCGTGGCTTCATCCGATGGCAACGGCGCATCCCCCGGTCGATACCATCGACCAAAGGCGGTGACAGGTTCCACCGTCAAATCGTACACCGACAGGGTGGGTGGGAGCTAGGTCGATCGCCCGTTGCAAAGATGTCTGCCAGTGTTCCAGGGTTTGGTGGGGCAAGCCAGAGATTAGATCCAAGCTGTAGTTGGTGACATTGGCTTGGTGGAGTAGGTCGATCGCCGTGGTGATATCGGTGGCAGTGTGGGTACGTCCACAGGCTACCAATAACTCCGTTTGAAAGGCTTGCACACCCAGGCTAATGCGATTAACCCCAGCCGCCCCATACCCTTGGAGCTGCGATCGATCAAACGTGCCTGGGTCCATTTCCATGGAGATTTCTGCCGTCGAAGCAATGCCAACGGTTTGATCGAGTTGGTAAAGAATTTGCTCTAACTGCGGGACAGACAGGAGTGAAGGGGTGCCCCCGCCAAAAACACAGTTTCTAGCGATCGACCGGGAAGGGCAGTACGAGCAATTTCTTCAATTAAATGGTCTACGTATTGGGCGATCGCCCCCGATTCCTCTCCCCTAGCGCGATCGCCCACAATGGAGACTGGAAAATCGCAGTAGTAGCAGCGACGCCGACAAAAGGGAATGTGTACGTAGGCAGCCGTGGGGTGCTCAAACTCGACCTTGTGCTCAAGCAATGGTGAAACAGAACGCCTGCGGGTTACTTTAACCACAACATCAACAAATGGTTACCACTGTAACCGGGTAAGGAATAATCGGAGGATTGATCAATCGGTTCAGGGAATACACGGTTGAACAGGCGAGACCTGTGGGCTTAATCCCCTTGGGTTTATCCTCGGAATTTGCCGTGAGGGATATAATAAGGCTGTGAAAGCCGATCGCTAGCTGTTAACCAAGTTAAACCACTATTCATCAAGAGGTTTTGATGCGGTTCGGCAATTTTATCACTGTCGGCTTGATGTCGGCACAAGCGAACCGACTCTATCAAGACGCCCCTAATCCAGAGTGGATTGACGCCATGCTTGATGCATTTATTATCTTTTCCTTCATCGTAGCAGGAGCAGGGATAGGCTTCTACGGGGTCGAGCTGTTGCCCACAGGCACCCTTGCCCAGGTAAACAATTTAGAAGGGCTGAGTTTTGTCACTGGCGGGTTTGGTGCCCTGATCGGGGTTGCCCTTGGCATTGTTGCCCAGACCACCTACCGACGTCTGGAAAGACAAGTGCGGGAGATGCCAGTAGACACGCTGCTCACCCGTGCCGTGGGCTTGGTCATGGGGTTGCTAGTTGCCAACTTGATGCTGGCTCCCTTGTTTTTGCTACCAATTCCCAGCGAGTTTGCCTTCATCAAACCCCTGACGGCGGTGTTTGGTAGCATTGTGTTTGCCTTTTCTGGCATTAGTTTGGCAGATACCCACGGGCGGGCGTTTCTGCGGTTGATCAACCCCAGCAGTGTTGAGAGCATCCTGGTGGCGGAGGGGACGCTGAAGTCAGCCAGTAGCAAGATTCTAGATACAAGCTGCATTATCGATGGCAGGATCGAAGACCTCTTGGGAACAGGGTTTTTGGAAGGGCAAATCCTGGTTCCCCAGTTTGTCTTGCAGGAGTTGCAGCAAGTGGCGGATTCCTCCAATGAGAGCAAGCGCATCCGGGGACGGCGGGGACTGGACATTCTCAATCGCATGCAGGAGTCCTATCCCGATCAGATTGTCATCCATCGCGCCAACTACCCAGAGGTTCCCACCGTCGATGCCAAGCTAGTGCGATTGGCACAGGAAATCAACTCCACCTTGCTGACCAACGATTACAACCTCAACAAGGTTGCTAGCCTACAAAAAGTCACGGTGCTCAACATCAACGACGTGGCTCAGGCAATTCGTCCTACCTATCTGCCTGGAGACTTGATGGATCTAAAAATTCTCAAGGAGGGCAAGGAACCCGAACAGGGCGTTGGCTACCTAAACGATGGCACGATGGTGGTGGTGGAAGAAGGAGGAAATTACATCGGAGAAGCCATTTGCGTGGTGGTAACTGGTGCTCTACAAACCTCCGCCGGACGCATGATCTTCGCCAAACCCCAGACCTCTGCGGTGACACAAGGCTAATGCCAAAGCGAGTCCGATCGAAATCGTGCGATCGCTGTTCCATCCCAGCCGAGATTCTCTACCGAGTCCAATACGACGACTCCGGCAGATGGAAGTTTGTCTGCCTAACCTGCTATCCGATCGTCAGCCGAAACAATCCCGCCTATGTCTACGGCGGCACTTGGAAGGCTGAGAAGTATTGATAATGTCCCTGGTAATCTAAATAGTGTGATTAGACATCTGGGAGAAACGTAAGAATTGAACTGAATAAAGTAGGGCTTATGGCTTTTGTGCAGTACTCATAGACTGCTAAACTGCGCATAGTTTTCGTAGAAATACTTGGACGATCAAGGAGACATATTTCAATGTTGAGTGATGAAACAGCAACAGAACGGGTTCTCCCTTTGTATACTGACACCCAGCTCAATGAAGCTGTTGCAAAACTCAGAGAAATGCTAAAAGCAGATGAGGTAACTAGCGCACCAGACTGCATCGATCAAGAAATACGTGAGAAAATTCAATCGTTTTATCCCCACTGGTTTCAACGAATTGACTATCCCAATCACTGCACTACTTCTACCTCAAATCATCGGTTAGCCTATTTTGACGAAGGGGGCTTAAATACACTAGGGAAATCCTTAACGAGTGAGGAGGCTTCCATTTTAAGACCATATCCCAAATGGTTTTGTATGAAAGAAGTATTGCCAAGTGTTGAGGGAAAATCAGTCCTTGAAATCGGAAGTTCAAATGGTTTCTTTAGTTTTCGTTTTGCAGAACTAGGAGCATCTAGCGTCACTGGAGTTGAAATCTCTAAGCCACAGTATGAAAGTGCTGTTTGGTCAGCTAATGTGTTAAAGCATGAAAATGTGCACTTTCTCAATGCTGATATCTTGACGGATTTTTCCATTCCCAAACATGACATTGTCTTCCTATCAGAAGTGCACAACCATTTCCTATTTCCTTTTTTTGGTCTACTTCGAGTGATTGATTTAGCGAACGAGACCGTCATTTTTGATACGGGCGCGCTAGACGTTAATGAGGATTGGATTCGTCTTGATTCAAGTTTAGAACCTAAATCTAATCGTCTGATATATCACAGCTTTATGATGTCAGACGGATTAATTATGAATTTCTTAAACTTAATTGGAATTCCATCGTCTAAAGTAATCCGGTATAAGTCCCCATCAAATCATTATCATATTCTTTACATTATCGATACTCGCGCCATCAAAGCCCGTCGCAATCGATTGCAGTACCCAGCCTATCTTGGTGAAACGGTGAAGCTGACTCATTTGAAACAGACCCAAGTGGATTTAAGAAAAGCAAAAAATCAGATAAAAAAATTAAACAATCAAATCAAACGTTTGGAAGCCAAACTTGACCAACATGTATCTATGCTTGCTGCAATCAAAACCAGTAAATTTTGGTGGTTGCGATCGCAATGGTTGCGATTAAAGCGAGGATTGAACTGGCGAGATTAATTGCCAATCTTTACAGTGCCAATCTTTACAGTCCCTCCTCTACTTTTCATTTCATTTGGTAGTAAATTTCACTTCATTTGGTAGTAAAGAGTCAACGCGGTTTGCCAAACCAGGTAGCCCTGCTCACTCAAGTGCAATCCATCCGTGCTGAGGGCAGGGCGGAGATCGCCTTGGCTAGTGGCAAAGAGGGGATAGAGATTTGAAATACTCCACTTTTTCCTGACGGGCGATCGCCTCAATTTGCTGATTCAGCGCCTGGATGCGGCTGTTGGGAAGGGCGAGGAGGCGATCGCGTCCTTCCCAAACTGAGTTTTGATTGCCGTGGGGCAAGATCGACTGCACCACCAATCGGCTACGGGGATGGGCTTGCTTGAGGGTGCGAATGATGGCTTGGTAATTGTTTAGCAGGGTAGCATCGTCTACCCCTCGGATCAGGTCATTAATTCCAATCATCAACAAAATCGTGTCGGGTTGAGTTTGGTCGAAGAGATCCAACCGCTTTAACAACCCCGCCGTGGTTTCCCCTGAGATTCCCTGATTCAACCAGGTTTGATCCGCCGACAAAAGATGGGGTGGAAACCAAAGGCTGATGGAATCGCCCAGGAGAATGGTCAGGTGTTCTGGCTGTCGATCGGCTACGGCATCGGCTTCCTTTGCCAACAAGTTCACCCACTGCTGATAACTCAATTGGTGGCGCGGTCCCCATTCCACCATAGGTGAGGCAGCAATGACCGTGGCTAGCTCTGGGGTGGTAGATGCGGTAGTATCGGAGCGATCGGCGGAGCGAACCAATACCCCGATCGCCACCAGTAAGCATAGATTTAAGCCATAGGAAAGGGCAATCCAAGGTGGCAACCCTCCCAGCCAACTAATCCGTGGCGTAAAGTCAGACGTAGGATTGGGCAATGGACTAGGGCGATCGCTCATGGGATTCTCAGCAGGGATCGATCGGCAATTATCTGTCTTAGTTTAGGACAGGATGTCAAATCGATCCTGCTCGATTCAATGAATTTATGGTGAGTCGGTGGATGTCTGTCATGGGTGATGGGTCAGTTAGCCTTTGTCAAGGCAAGGGTAACGACTCCGGGGGATTGGTGACCGTTGCAGTCGGTAACCCTTCCCCCATTAAAAATGACTTGCTGCTCCCGCCTAGCTTTGGGTTCTAGATAGAGGTTTTCTAACAAAACAGCCGCTCCTGCCACCCACGGCGGCACAATCAACGCGCCAATAATTCCCAAGACCTGGGTTCCCCCTAAAACAGCTAGGAGTTGGTAGAGCGGGTGCACTCCCACTGACGACCCCACCAACAAAGGATCGAGAATGTAGGTTTCCAAATTTTGGATAACCACAAACAACAGCAGCACCCAGAGCAACACCCACCAACCCTGGGAAATCGCCACCACTAGCGCCGGCACAGCGCCAAGAATAGGTCCTAGAAATGGAATCAGATTGGTGACAGCGGCGATCGCCCCTAACCCCAGGGCAAATTCTGATAACCCCAAAAGCCCCAACCCCGTAGTAATAATCACTCCCAGCACGGCTGACACCAGCACCCGCCCCCGGATGTAGCTGCCCATGCGATAGCTGATCGGCGTTACCTGCGCCGCTAACCGTTCGTCCCATGGGGGAGGCACCAGACGAATCAGGCTGTTGATCAAGGTGCGATTATCGGACAGCATATAGCCGGAGATAAACAGCGCTAATACCAGGCTGAATAGGGCACCAACCAGTCCTGTCGTGAAGCTGAAGGATTTGAGTAGTAATTGCTGACTAGTGCGTGCTCCCCACGTGGTCAAGCTCGGCAGATTTAAGGTTTGCTCGATCTGGCTAACTAGTTCCGGTCGAGTGGTGTTTAGGGTGAGTAGCCAGTTTTCGACCAGATCGATTAGATCACGGGCAAACAGGGGGAACTGGCGAATTAATTTCTCGATTTGGCTAAAGACGGCAGGTCCAATCAAGACACTGAAGCCAATAATTCCAGCCGCCAATCCTAGATAAACCAGTACCACCGTCACCCATCGGGGAATTCGCCATTGCTCTGCCCAATCGACCACGGGGGCGATCGTGGCTGCCAGCACCACCGCCACCATCAGCAACAAAATCAAGCTACGCAACTGCCACAGCAGCACCAGCGCCAGGGCGATCGCCGCCACCCACAGCACACTAGAGGCAGAAATCGAAATTTGTGGGTTAGATAAGCGTTTCAATCGATTCATCTCCAAACCCGCATGTCTTTATATTTTGACACTGGGTGATGCCAAGCGAATTGGCTAAAACAATCCCGTTGCTTTCTCAGAAACTTTTCCAAATCTTTAAGGAGAAGGCGGGGTTTACCCGACTGGGGGACTTTTAAGGCAGATCGGATGAACTAGAATAGTTGGATAAAGTCGTTAGTCCCACGGATATAACCTCGTTTTGTCTGGGTGTGGCTGAGTAAAACTACGGTGGGGTGCCTTGTCGGCTAGATCTACCCTCAAAGGGAAATCAACCGCAGTCCATTCCTTGGCTCATACCAGAACTAAAAAGGTGGTTGATGGTTATAGATGGGATAGTTAATGCGACGATGGAGGGTGGCGATCGCCGCCTGCTCACTGAAAACCCAATCTGGATATTGTTTGATTCCAGGAGAATTCATGAAAGATTTTGTTTTAACGGCTGCTGATGCCGATCGCTACACCTACTTCTTTGCGTTCTACGGCAAAAACTACCAACACAAAACCGGACTCCTCTCGGTTCAACACGATTTCACCATCTCAATTAAAGACCTGCATATTCTAATTCGATCGCGCATCAATCACGTTCTTGGGCAGGAAACCCCGGCGTGCTTCCACATTGTTGCCCTTGCCTCCCCAGAGCCAATTCCTTGCGAAGCTGTGTAACGTTTCTCGATCCTCCCTATGACACACCGAGAAGGTGCACAGTCAAGCCATTTAGAGGATTCAGAGTGGGTGATTCTAAATGACATAACGAGTGTCATTCAGGAGACCCCCCATGAAATGCCCCCACTCCCGATCGACCAACCTTTGCCAATTTCGTGCGCACCCGCTCAGGGAAACATTGGAATATTGCTCGGTGTGTCATACCTGCCGCGATCGAAAATCCCCCAATGATAGTGTGTGGTTGCTGACCTTACTGGGCGTCGGCATGGTGACATTGCTGACCGTCGGTTTTGCCCAAATGAGTTTTGACCGTGCTAACACGCCCGTAAATCCTATAACTCATACTACGCAACGGTTCTAACCCAAACCCCTGGCTGCTTGGAGAAGCCAGGGGTTTGGCGTTATTTTGCCTCGTTGTCAAAGGCGGGGACGGGCAATTCATTGAGATGATGCCAGCAGACGGTGCAGCTGGTAGACTATGAGCCAAAGCATACGGTTCATGAACGGTATCGAGCCACGTAAGGAATGCCTGGAAGTTTTGGCTGACCGTAGCGGGATCGGTGTGCACATCCCCCAGTTGGAAATGGGGAGATTGGTTTTCGATCGCAAATGGACATGCGTGAAACTTCCCAGCGGTCGTCAATACGGGGTAGCAGTGGGGACAGCGAGCCCCTTCTTTGGCGCGGGTGTCTTCTCCAGTGAAGGGATCGATGCCCCGACCAGAATCGACAATATCAGCATGGCCAATGGCGATGCTGCCGGGTGCTCGACCTCGTACTGTTCCAGTCGCGCCAGTGCCTGGCGGGGCATTTGGGGAGCCCCATCTCCGGTGGCGATCGAGTAGTTGAGCGATGCCGTGGTATGCTTCAGCGGATCGGAGGCGAGGATTTGCAGCAAGCGGTCTGCCTGAATGCCATTGGAGTAGATGACGATCGCCCCCTCAAATCCCTGTTCGCGCAAAGTAGGCGATCGCCCAGATCACATTCTCTGGATGCAGCGTCGGTTCGCCCCCATAGAATTTCAACACCCCGCGATCGGAGGTGATAATTACCCGGTGGGCGGCGTCTAAATGTTCGGCGGTGTATTCCTGGTGCCATCCCTTGGGGCTGCCGAAGACGGTGCAGAAGGAGCAGTCGCGGTTGCATTGGTTGCCGGGGTAGAGGTGAAGTTCAAGAGGCGATCGAATTCGATCACCCCGCGCTCGGTGGTTTGTCGTGCTTTAAATGAGCGAGACGTAGGGGTCATGCGATTTGTGCCTCCCATTCCTGTTCTAATCGAGTGGTGTATTCTGCATTGACAACGGGAGCCGTGTTGGTGGTTAACTCCTTGAGGGGAACGCCATACTCGCCTTCTACTTTGGCGAATTCGGCTTGCAGATTGGGGGGGAGTTTTTGGGTACTGATCAACGGTGGATCGCCCCAGACATCGGGCTTAAATTTTTCTAGTTGTCCCTCTGGGCTAGAGAGAAGGTTGGCTAACACCATTGCAGCGGCTGGATTGCTGGCGTTTACAGGAATGGCAGTGAAGGAGGAATCATTCAGCGACACACCCGGTAGGATAAACGCCTCGGTGGTTTTGGGGAATTGTCCTGTGGCAATGCCTTCGGCAACACGGGAGATAAATACCGGCATCAT
>JAAUSV010000366.1 GCA_012032525.1 Leptolyngbyaceae cyanobacterium SL_7_1 | reverse complement strand
AAGTAATGGGTTTTATTTTTGTAAGGTTTCTAAAAGGAATGCAGTAAACCTGCGGTAGGAGATTTACTGCATTGCTTCTTATAGATAAGTACCAAGATGGTTAGTCAGCTCCATTCGTTACACAAAGCTGAAGTAGTTTGCATTGAGATTCAAACCAGAGCTGCCTTGAATCACCGCGATCAGCTCATTCGGTTCTCCACCAGACTTACTGAGGAATAGCCCAGTGCCCGCGCTGCCGGAGATCGGGGAGCTACCCAACACATAATCACTAGCTGCACCTGCCAGTTGAATCATGTCCTTGGACTTGCTGAAGTCGGTAATCAATGCATAGTCTGCCAAACCTGCACTGGTGGCATCGCCATCGTTGTAGTAGACTCGTCCGCCACCAAAACTGTCGCCCAACACAAACGTGTCGTCGCCATTGCCACCCGTCAGTGTGTCCACTTCGCCTACGGCTGGTAGGGTTACAGTATCGCTGGTAAACGCACCGCTGAGGCGATCGTCTCCATTGCCGCCCAAAATCACGTCGTTCCCTAAACCACCGAAGAGGCGATCGTCGCCAGAATCACCACTGAGGAAATCATTCTCGCCGCCGCCAAACAATTCGTCATTGTCTGCACCACCAAACATAATGTCATCGCCTGCGCCACCAAACATTACGTCATTGCCTGCGTCCCCAAACAGGGTATCTTCAGCGGTTAATTCTAAGGGAACCCCCGGTTCTGCGGCACCACCAATGATGCGATCGTTGCCTCTGCCACCGCGCAAGGTATCGTTGCCCCAGTTACCAGTCATGACATCATCGCCATCACCGCCATCAACGAAATCATCACCGGAAAAGGCTTCGATTTGGTCATTGCCTTTGCCGCCATAAATTGTATCGTGGCTATTTCCCCTAAACGCACTGATTTGGTCGTTTCCATCACCACCGTCTAGGAAACCAGCTCCCGTGAGGGAATCATCGCCATCGCCTCCATCCAGGATTCCAGAACCTCGTCTTAAGCTAAGGATGTCATTGCCATCACCGCCCCGTAATTCCCCTGCATTACTACTACTTAATCGGTCGTTGCCATCGCCGCCGAGCAGAATGTCGTATCCAGAACGACCACCACTTAAGATGTCATCTCCGTCACCGCCATCGAGAAAATCGTTATCGGTAGAGAACACTCCTCCACCGCTGCCTCCAAATAAGCGATCGTTGCCATCTCCACCAAACAGTTGATCGTCCCCCTGTCCGCCATTGAGATAATCGTCGCCATCCTTACCCCGGAGAATATCGTTTCCTCCACCATCAAATGAGGATTCAATGTCGGGATCAATATCTATGATGCGATCGTCCCCATCGCCACCATCCACTAAATCATCACCCTCCCCCCCAAAAAGCTGGTCATCTCCTTCTTTGCCAAAGATTTCATCGTTTCCTGCAAAACCAAAAATTTCATCGGCATCGGGTGTGCCTACCAACAAATCGGCATCAGGTGTTCCATTAATAATTGCCATGTCAAAAACCTCATATGAGACATGGCACGAGGTTAGTAAATATACGGGTTTAATGACAAGAAAATGTGTCCGTGTTTACCCTTTCTTCTCGAACTAGTAATGAGGAATTTACATGAAGAATTGCAATTTTCTCCGGATTTAGGTCGGCAACTATACCAGCCATTTGTGTGGGGTTGGAGCGGCTGCGATCGCATCCCCATCCCCCAATCGCAACTTAACCCCTCGCCTGTATAATCATCAGAATTGACCTGCACAGCTGATTGAAAAGATGGCAACAACGGACGAAAACCTGGAGATTTTAGTTGATCAGGTGGGTCGGCTCACCGAGGGTTTAACCGAGTTTCGCCTTGATATGACTGAGATCAAAGGAATGCTGCGACAACAGGCGCATACCTTTGAGCAAGTTGCCCATGACATTGTGGCAATCAAAGATTCGATGGCAGAATTCAAAGATTCAATGGCGCAAATCAGAGAATCGATCGCAGAAACCGATCGCACCACCAAACGCCAAGCCGAAACCGTCGATCGCCTCGTCACAGTGGTCGATCGCCAAGCTCAGATGCTCGATCGCTTGATGAACGATCGAGCCAACAACTAAAACCTTAATTTTTGCCGCTGCTTCAACCATTCACCCAGGTTCTTGTGGTAACTTCCCAAAGTTGGGTCATCAAACAGACAATGTTGTGATGGGTTGACTGCGACAATAAATCCTTTGTAGCCCTAGAGATTGCTGCAAATCCGATGAATTTGATCTGGGAGTGAGGAAGCGCTATGAGTTACCGCATGGATCGCCGTGCCTATGCTGAAACCTTTGGTCCGACGGTGGGCGATCGGGTTCGCCTCGCCGATACCGAGCTAATCATTGAAGTAGAACAGGACTACACCACCTACGGCGATGAAGTGAAGTTTGGGGGTGGTAAGGTGATTCGGGATGGCATGGGACAATCGCCGATCTCCAATGCCGAAGGAGCGGTGGATGCGGTGATTACCAACGCGCTGATCCTCGATTGGTGGGGGATCGTCAAAGCCGACGTGGGCATTAAGGATGGCAAAATCCATGCGATCGGCAAGGCAGGCAATCCCTACATCCAGGACAATATTGATATCATCATTGGTCCCGGCACAGAAGCGATCGCTGGAGAAGGCATGATCCTCACCGCAGGCGGCATCGACAGCCACATTCACTTTATTTGTCCGCAGCAGATCGAGGTGGCGATCGCCGCTGGCATCACCACCATGATTGGTGGTGGCACGGGTCCCGCCTCCGGTACAAACGCCACCACCTGCACCCCTGGACCTTGGAACTTGTACCGCATGTTGCAAGCAGCAGATGCCTTTCCGATGAACCTGGGATTTTTAGGTAAGGGCAATGCGGCTCAACCTCAAGGCTTACGAGAACAAGTGGAAGCCGGAGCAATGGGTTTGAAATTACACGAAGACTGGGGCACAACCCCCGCCACGATCGACACTTGCCTCAGCGTTGCCGATGAATACGATATCCAGGTTGCCATCCACACCGATACATTAAATGAATCGGGGTTTGTGGAAGACTCGATCGCTGCCTTCAAAAACCGTTGCATCCACACCTACCACACCGAAGGCGCAGGCGGCGGACATGCCCCCGATATCATCAAAGTGTGTGGTGAGCTGAACGTGCTGCCCTCCTCCACCAACCCCACCCGCCCCTACACGGTGAATACTCTAGAAGAACACCTGGATATGCTGATGGTGTGCCATCACCTCGATCGCGGCATTCCCGAAGATGTGGCATTCGCCGAGTCGCGCATCCGGCGAGAGACGATCGCCGCCGAAGACATTCTGCATGATTTGGGCGCATTCAGCATGATCTCCTCTGACTCCCAGGCGATGGGACGAATCGGTGAGGTAATTCTGCGCACCTGGCAAACGGGACACAAGATGAAAGTACAGCGGGGCTGGCTGGCTCCGGCAAGTACGGAGGCAGTGGAGGGTAGCGATCGCAACGACAATTTCCGCGCCAAACGCTACATCGCTAAATACACGATTAACCCTGCCATCACCCACGGCATTGCCGAGCACGTCGGCTCCATCGAGGTGGGCAAGCTGGCAGATTTGTGTTTGTGGCGACCCGCCTTCTTTGGCGTGAAACCGGAATTGGTACTCAAGGGCGGCTTGATCGCGTGGGCACAGATGGGCGACGCCAACGCCAGCATTCCCACGCCCCAACCCGTGCACATGCGCCCCATGTTTGCCAGTTATGGCGGCGCAATGACAGCAACTTCCCTCACCTTTGTCTCACAAGCCGCGTTGGATCAGGGAATTGGCGATCGCCTCAACCTGCAAAAGTCCACTGTTGCGGTTGCCAACATTCGCCAACTGACAAAGAAACACATGAAACTCAACGACGCCACGCCCCACATCGAGGTTGATGCCGAAACCTACGAGGTGCGTGCCGAGGGTGAGTTGCTCACCTGCGAACCTGCGACCATCCTACCGATGGCACAGCGATACTTCTTATTTTGAGTCATGCCCGTCCATATACCACTACCCCGTCTGCTAAGGTGAAGAGTGGGAATTGACTCTTCCTGGGCTTGAAACAATGAAATTCACCAACGTGATTAGTATTGTGATTTGTCTGGCGTTGTTAGCGTTTATCGGTAGCAATTTGATTCGCCTCACCCTGTTTTTCCTCCATGCCAATTCTCCCCTCTAGAGTGCATGGCATTTCAACGGGGACTGGTAGGAGTTGTTTCTTCAAGTTATTTGCGGAGGTATCCCAATGGCTGATGTCATAACGCCAGAGATTAGCGATCGGATTTGCAAACATATGAATGAGGATCACGCCGATGCCATCGCCCTCTACGCCAAAGTCTATGGCGGTATGCAACAGGCAACGGCGGCGGCAATGGTGCGGATCGATCCTCACGGTATGGATTTGATGGTGCAGGATGGTGGCGGGCAAACCCCGGTTCGCATTCAGTTTGACCACGAATTGCAGGATTCTGAAGATGCCCACCAGACATTAATTGCCATGGTAAGGCAAGCGCGTACCCAAGCTTAGACGCATCCCCTTTGACATTGACTATGACCCACCCGATCGCCTCCCAACCCTCTCCCTTTACTGCCGAAGAGATCCAGTCCGAGGGATTACGCCTCGAAGAATACGACGAGATCGTGCGTCGGCTCGATCGCCATCCCAATCAAGCCGAGCTGGGCATGTTTGGAGTGATGTGGTCGGAGCACTGCTGCTACAAAAACTCCCGTCCCCTGCTCAAGCAATTTCCCACCGAGGGCAAGCGCATCCTCGTCGGTCCCGGAGAAAACGCCGGAGTAGTGGACATGGGCATTGGCTTGCAGGTGGCGTTTAAAATTGAATCCCACAACCATCCCTCTGCGATCGAACCCTTTCAGGGGGCAGCGACGGGAGTAGGAGGCCATCCTGTGCGGGACATCTTCACCATGGGAGCACGCCCGATCGCCCTACTAAATTCCCTGCGGTTTGGCAGGTTGGAGGATGCTCACACTCGCCGCCTGTTTACTGGGGTAGTGGCGGGGATTGCTCACTATGGCAACTGTGTGGGTGGTGCC
>JAAUSV010000365.1 GCA_012032525.1 Leptolyngbyaceae cyanobacterium SL_7_1 | reverse complement strand
TATCGCACGATCTGGTTTAACGACGTAATCGCAACGGATACCCCAGAGCAAACAGAATTGCTATTGTCGGGAGTGGTGATCAAACACGACGATCGCCTGACGGTGCACAATCGCATCTATCGGGTTATTTTTGATCACGATTGGATTGAGCGAACCCTTGAGGCATTAACGAACACGCCTATTGCCCTTTAAGAGAGAATCTGCCGCATGGAGAAGGCTGCCATCGAGGGATTGCTACAATAGCTCTTGTTTCAAATATAGCAATCCTGTCTAAATCATGAAATCCTGCCCCCCCAGATCCCCGGCTTCTTTTGGAGAAGCCGTAGGGTGGATACATGTTAGGCAGAGGAAAAGCCGTGCATGAGAATGCGGAATACTCGGTGCAGTTGATTGGCGAGTGCTTGCATTCCAAGTGGGACTGTGCGGTAGCCCAAACGGCGAGCCACCGAGATAATCCAGCAATGGATCAGCGCCCAATTGGCTGGAGCATGACCGCCTTTGCGAGGTGGGTCGTCTTCGCGGAAGGTAGCATCGCAGATCCAATGGAGGCGGTTTTCGATGCCCCAACGCGCTTGAATGTGAGTCAACCACGGATGAGCGGGTAGGGTGAGGTCACTGATATAGAGGGAGCGGCGCTCCACCCAGTGGTTGTGGTGCAGACGAGTGCGCGTGACTGCAATCACATGGCGGCAGTCAGTCCACGGCGCACTCACCGTTGCAGGGACATCAAAGACCGCGACGTGGCGCACCACGTAGCGCCCGCCGCTGGTGTCGTCAGCTTGAGCCACCGAGCATGGTAGACGGTTGTATTAGGTGGTGCGGGGGAACGGTTCGTAGGCGATCGTCTTCCCTACTGGAAACACCCTTTGCCAAACTCACCGATAGGCGATCGAGTTTAAAGGGTGGTGCTGTGGTTTGAAGGATGATTTGCTCTAGGTTTGATGATTGCGATCGTCATTACATATCCGTGTTCTTGCTTTAGTCCCCTTGCGGGGAAAGGTTGGTGCAACTACTCATTTTGTGGTAGACACCTTCTTTTACATCCCAAGTTTCAGTCCCCTTGCGGGGAAAGGTTGGTGCAACTTTCGCTTCTAGAAGTTAGACGGGGCATGGGTCGCTGAACGAAAATCGACGGAGGGGGGTTTTGGACACTTCGATCGCCCCTCACCCTGACAAATTGGGTCAATGCAGCAGGCTGAAACCCTTGCTGCACAAGATATCGACACAGGTAAACGAGATAATGCGGTTTTTAAGGTTCGTTGGGGGTGCGTCGAATTAAACGCTACGAAACAAAAAATACCTTACTGCTGCTGGGCTGTCAAGCGATTGGGGCGATCGAGCTTGATTGCGGCTCTTGCCTGATTAATCAAAAGACCTGACCCTTCACCCACAACCACTTTGGCACACCACGACCTAGGCGAATCGCGGCAATCGCTCGCGCAAGACCTCACCATGCCCTACAAAACCATCAAGACCTATACAATGCTGACACGGGCGACCCCTATCCTAATCTCACCTGCACCAACCATCGGCAGTTTGATCAACCCAGATGCGTTTGATCAGGTTTCGTGAATTTACCTCACATCGGGGTTAGCATTCCTCATCATGGCAACTATGGGTTTTGCTTTATCTTGCATTGCGACGATCGCCCGACCCGCTCCAAGCCAATATTTCCGCCATTTGCATCTAAATCGTCATCGGATCAAACGGCTGGGTAATTACGCCTGCAACATTGAGTTTTTTGAATCGATCGCGATCGCTCGCCAGCACTTTTGCTGTCAAGACGACGACTGGAATTGTTTGCGTTTCAGGATGGGCTTGCAGTGCTGCACAAAGCTGAAATCCGTCCATGTCGGGCATTGAAATATCGAGCAAAATTGCGTCTAGAGTTTGGGTTTGAGCAATCTTTAAGCCTTCGATCGCGGTTGCAACTGCGACAGCAATTCAGGCAAACGCTGGCTTGATCACCGCTGATAAACAGTTAAAGACGATTTAGGAGGTGGCGATTGTAGATTTTCTACCTTAAAGGCGATCGCATCCTAATAATTTTCCCCAGGCTGCTCACAGGCTGCAATACTCACCCAACTGCTCGATCCATCCGTCCAGTGCTCCTTCTTCCAGATTGGGGCTTGATGCTTTAAAGTGTCGATCGCATACTGACATGCCGCAAACGCTTCCGTGCGGTGGGGGCAACCGATCGCCACCAAGACGCTAATCTCACCAATTTTTAGTCGTCCAACCCGGTGATGAATTACAACGTGAGTGACATCTAGCCAACGCTGGCGGATTTCACGGGCAATTTGATGAAAAATCTGGATTGCCATCGGTTCATAGGCTTGGTATTCCAGTGCCACTACTGATTGTCCGTCCGTGTTGTTGCGCACCATGCCACTCATCACCACAACGGCTCCGTTTGCGGGGTCATCGGCTAGTTCGTACGCTTCCTGTAACGACAGCGCCGCATAGGTAATCACAAAACTATCCGCACTAGAGGGACGAACCGGAGATGCTGTTGCTTGCATTGGAAGAACCCCGTAGGCTTACAAAAACTTCATGTAGTGCGTAATCATACTCACCTATTTAAAAATGTTAACCGCTTATACTGGCACTGGGCGAACTACCACCTACCACTCGATCACAGATGGATAAACTCTATAATCTCGGCATCGTAGACCCATCGTTGTGCACTGATCGCGCTGTCAAGGCGTGGGTCTCGTTTACATGGGGGTTGTCTGATTACAGCGAGGCTCCTGCATTCGTGATTGCCACGGTATTGACGATCGCCATCGCACCATTGCTCTTTCGCCAGTTTCCCTGGAGATACCGCATTAGCGGAACCGGGTTTACATTGCTTGTTTTGTTCATCCTCCTGTCGTCTCGGACATTCATTGGAGTCAGCAATCGTCTGCTAGTCAGCTTGATTCCTAGCGATCGGGGAGGAAGCGCTGATGCGATTGTAGTTTTGGGTCGAGGAGGTGAGTTGCGGCAGGACCGGGTGAATGTTGCTAGCCAGCTTTGGGAGGACGGGCGAGCACCCCGAATTTTTGCCAGTGGTTGGGGCGATGCCCATGCGATCGCCGATGAGCTAAAACAGCGGGGAGTGCCAGAATCAGTGATTGATGGAGAACCGTGCTCCCGTACTACGGAGGAAAATGCCCTATTTACAGCCGCTCTGTTGCAACCCCAAGGGGTGAAGCGCATTCTCCTAGTTACCGATGCTCCGCACATGCTGCGATCGCTATTGACTTTTCGGAGTTTGGGATTTGAAGTGGTGCCCCATCCCAATTCGCTCCCTAAGATTAGCAAGCGTCAAAGGGGCTTTTTAATTTACCGAGAATACTTTGGGTTGCTTAGCTACGGAGTCTTAGGACGGTTCACCCCACGAGAAGCCCCTAAAGAGGCTCCCATTCAAACCGCGTCAGCGCCCAAGCCATGATGGCTAGCAATGGCTAGCGGTGTAAAACTAGCTCTTGCCACCCCCCATGAGATAGAGCAATGCCATCCGCACCGCAACGCCGTTGGTGACTTGTTGCGCAATCAAGCTAAGCCGTGGGTCATCCATTAAATCGGAACTGATTTCAACACCGCGATTGACGGGACCCGGATGCAACACCTGCACCTGGGGATTGCACTGTTGCAAGCGATCGCGAGTGATACCAAATTGCTGATGATACTCTCGCAAACTGGGCAGCAAAAATTGGCTCATCCGCTCCTTTTGCAGTCGCAGGGTCATGACAAAATCGGCATCCTTCAGAGCAGGATCGAGCGTCCAGTGCAGAAATAATCGTCGTGGCAACGGAGTGGCGACATCGCTTTTGATAAACTCTGCAAACAGTTTTGGCAACAGGGTGGGGGGAGCGGCAAGGTGGACCTCCGCGCCACTGGCGGTGAGACTCCAGATATTCGATCGCGCCACTCGCGAGTGCAGGATATCGCCCACGATCGCAATCTTTTTATCCTGCAACAATTCCAACTGGGGGGAGTCGGAGTCTAGGCTCTCACAGAGGGTAAACAGGTCAAGCAAGCCTTGGGTGGGATGTTCGTGTAGCCCGTCCCCGGCGTTGAGCACCCCGACGTTGGACTGGAGCCGATCCATTTCTAGGGCGATCGCCTGGGGTACGCCCGCCTCCCGATGGCGAATTACCATCAGGTCAGTGCCCATCGCCAAATAGGTCTTTGCCGTATCCAAGATAGTTTCCCCTTTGGTGAGGGATGAGGTACTGGCTGCAAAGTTGAGGGTATCGGCTGAGAGGCGCTTTGCCGCCAGCTCAAAGCTACTGCGGGTGCGAGTAGACGGTTCAAAGAACAAATTGGCAACTACCTGCCCTTGCAGCGCGGGGACTTTTTTCGTCCGGCGAGACAGCACTTCTCGAAAGCTGGCTGTGGTTTGCAGGACAGTGTTATATTCATCAGGCGTAAAATCAGCCAATGACAAGACGTGACGACGATTCCAAGGTGCAATACCCATAGAGCGATGCAAGATAGGATCAAGGGTGGTAGGTTTGCCAGGTGAAAAATGCACCACTACCCATGTTTATTATGAACAGGGGGTCAGGATCATGAACCGGATGAAGTTATTTCTTGCGTTCTTGTTGAGTGGAGTTGCCCTATTAGCCGGGTGCAAAGCCACGACGCCAACAGAGCCAGCCACCTCTCCAACGGCTACTCCTGCATCCGTTACAGAATCTCCACCTTCCCCGACTACAACGCCATCCGCCACCCCTACGGACGTGGCAGACCCGACTGAGGTAACGATTTACAAAGCTGATAGCGAGTGTGTGAACTTTCAACCGCAACAGGTGACTGTACCGGGCGATCGGGCAATGGAAGCGGCGGTTGGTGAAGTGCTGAAAACCTATAGCAACCCTGATTTTGATCTATCGGGCTATCGGGTAGCGGTGCAGGATGGAGTCGCCACGGTGGATCTCCGCCTCCCCGCCGACTCTCCCCGGCAAATTACCTCCCTCAGCGCCTGTGAGCAGTTTGCCCTGTTTGGCAGCGTGCGGGAAACATTGACCAAGAACCCAGACTGGCAGGTGAAATCGGTGCGGTTTATGGAGCGGGGGGAGGAGATTGCGTTGTAGCAGCGATTAGCTGTGGAGGGGGAGGGTGAGCAGGGGGGAGGAGTCCTAAAGCCAGCCAGAGCCAGTGGCG
>JAAUSV010000364.1 GCA_012032525.1 Leptolyngbyaceae cyanobacterium SL_7_1 | reverse complement strand
GCACATTTCTCCAATGCTTTGTGGGGTGGGCATCCTGCCCGCCCAGCCTGGACGGGCAAGATGCCCATCCCACAAGAGAATAGAGAGTTCAGACATTACTATGCACACCGCGTTAATTGCTAATCCAACAGCCAATAGCCATCAGAAGAATTCTAGGTAGCGATCGACCTCCCAATCGGATACGTGGCGCATGTATTCCACCCATTCCATTTGTTTGAGCATGATGAATTCGTCGGCGAGGACGCCGAGGGCGTTGGTGATCACGGGGTCGGCGGTGAGGGCGTCGATCGCTTCTTTGAGGCTCTGGGGCAGGGTGTGAATTCCCTTTTCCGTTAACTCGGTGGGGGAGAGGTCGTAGAGGTTGAAGTTGCTGGGTTCGCCGGGGTCGAGTTGGTTTTCGATACCATCGAGTCCGGCGGCGATCACGGCGGCGGCGGCGAGGTAGGGGTTGCAGGAACCGTCGGCTAGGCGAAATTCTAATCGGCCGCCCGGAATCCGCACCAGGCTCGATCGGTTGTTGTCGCCATAGCTGATGTAGGCGGGTGCCCAGGTTGCACCACTGAGCGATCGCCCTACCACTAGCCGTTTGTAGGAATTCACAGTTGGCGCACAGATGGCGGTGAGGGCAGGGGCGTGTGCCAGCAATCCTCCCAAGAAATGGTAGGCAAGCGGGGACAGTCCTAAGCAGCGGGGATCGTTGTCATCAGCAAAGAGGTTGACGCCGTTTTCCCAGATGGAGAGGTGCATGTGCATTCCCGTCCCGGTGCGATTGGAGAAGGGTTTGGGCATGAAGGAGGCAACTAATCCCATTTCCTTGGCGATCTCCGAGGCTGCCATCTTAAAGAAGATGTAGCGATCGGCGGAGGTCAAACAATCACTATAGGTGTAGTTGATTTCAAACTGTCCATTGGCGTCTTCGTGATCGATTTGGTAGACATCAAAGTCCACGGCTTGCAAGCATTCCACCAATCGCTCGATAAAGGCTCGACTGCGGGACAGTCCCTTGTAGTCGTAGCAGGGTTTATCCAAGACATCCGTGGCGTCACTGGGAACGATTTGCCCCTGCTCCGTTTTCCGTAGGAGAACGAACTCCGGTTCAATTCCTGTATTCAGCGTCCATCCCTTGGCAGCCAGGCGATCGAGTTGCTGCATCAACACATAGCGGGTGTCGTAGGGGTAGGGTTCGCCCAACACATGCCCCACACACACCATCCGCGCAAACCCCGGCATCCACGGCACCAGCGAAAGGGTTGCCGGATCGCCCACCGCCAGAAAATCGGGGCTGTTGGGCAGCATGTTGAATCCCCACAGGGCAAACCCGGCAAACCCCGCCCCCGGATCAAGAATATCTTCATAGTGGGAGGCGGGTACAGCTTTGGTCTTTGCGGTTCCGTGGATATCAACAAATTGCGCCAGGATGAATTTTACCTGGTTGTCGTCGAGAAATTGTTTGGCGGCGGTGGGGGTCATAGGTTCCTTTAGGTGTTGGCAGTTGGCGAAGTATGAAACTCAGCTTTACTCTTGTAGGGTGGGCATCTTGCCCGCCCAGTCCGGACGGTCAAGATGTCCATCCCACAAGAGATTGTGTAAAGTGCTTGTCATGGTTGGAACCTCTCCCCTATCCTTGCGATCGCCCCTCCTCCCAGCTCAGTTGCAATCTCCAGCAGGGTAGTCCAGAAATAGGTTCCATAGGTTCCGTCGCACCAGATGCGGTAATGGGGAATGCCGTCTTGCTCACCCGGCAGCAGGGTGACGCTGATGCCAATCATGGAGGTGAGGAGCACTGGACGATCGCCCCAATCCAGCACTTGCAGATTCACACTACAGGTTTGGTGCATTAGGTCGGGGACTCGTTGACCGTGGAGGGCGATCGCCAAATCTTGACGCAACACAGGATAAACCTTGGGAGGAGGAGATTGGCAGGCAGCGGCGAGACGAGGAGCGATCGCGCTATCCAGGCTATCTTCAATCAGGAATTCGTTTAACCCCAATCGAGCTACTAGCCCACCTTCCGGTAGAGGAACCCAAGTGTTGGGGCGATCGGGCGTGGAAATCCCTTGTTCGTGCAACCAGTTTGCTGCTTGTGACCCTTTGACACCGAAACGGGTGAGATAGGAGCGATCGGCAATGCCTACAGTTTTAGGAGTGGCAGGGGAGGCGATCGATTGTAAGGTGGGCATGGCGTGGAGCGTTTCCCAAGTGCCGTTGAGAGTCAGTAGGGAATCGTGAATGGGGCTGAGTCTGATGGGAGTCATGCCAGCACCTCCTGACGTTGGGGAGTTGAGTCTTTTTGGCGTGAGTTGTCGGGATCGTAGAAGGGCGTGGGGGCGATCGCTGCCTTCACCAACCTTCCATCCGAGCGTCGAATTGAGAAAGAATTTCCCACTTCAGCCAGATCCGGACGAATCATCGCTAAACCAATCACCCGATCGAGCGTTGCACTGAAGGCAACACTGGTGACTCGTCCGGCGATCTCACCTTGATCGATAATCAGATGGCACTCCTGCGGCATGGCGGCATCGGCATCGAGCACAAATCCCACTAAGGTTTGTTTGGGCGATCGCGATCGGAGAATTTGCAAACTGCGTTGCCCGACAAAGAAGGGTTTGTCCCACTTAATCGCCCAGTCCAAACCAGCTTCTAATGGCGTGGTCAAACCGTCGGTATCCTGCCCGACAATCAGGTGTCCCTTCTCTAGGCGCAGTCGTCGTTGAGCCTCCACTCCAAAGGGTTGGATGCCGTAGGAACGTCCTGCTGCCATTAGGGCATCCCACAGCGCCGCCGCCGATTCGGCAGCAACGTGAATTTCGTAGCCCCATTCGCCCACAAAGCCGACGCGCATGACGAGGGCAGGGATGCCAGCGATCGCCAGCTCCCGCACCGCCAAGTAGGGAAATGCTGTGGTAGACAAATCCCCGTCGGTCAACTGGGCAAGTAGCGTACGGGATTCGCGCCCTGCCAAATTTACCGCCGATCGTGCCCGGTCAGATTCACAATTCCGCAATCCAGTTGCCAGATGGTATTCAGCCGGAGTCAGTTCTCGGTAGATGCCAGCGGCTCCAGAAGTCGTCGTGGTGAAATAGAAGTGGTCAGAAGCGAGTCGCGCCACGACGCCATCATCGATCACCACCCCTGCCTCGTCCAGCATCACCGCATAGCGAGTTGTGCCCAGCTTCTGATTCTGGAATCGCCCGGTGTACACCCGTTCCAAAAATTCGGCGGCATCGGTTCCCCGGATTTCCAGCTTGCCCAGTGTGCCTACGTCGATCAAGCCGAGGCGATCGCGCACCGCTGCCACCTCCGATCGCACACAGGCTTCCCGGTCTTTCCCGACTTGGGCGTAGTACTCCGGTCGTCGCCACTGTCCCGCCAGCATAAATTTTGCACCCAATGCCACATGACGACTGTGCAACGGCGTGTGCCGCTCCGGGCTAAATCCCCGTCCCGCCAAGTGAGACAGGGGAACGGGATGGACAAAGGGACGAGCGGTAGTGGTTCCTATCTGCTCTGGGGTTTTACCTGTCAGTCGTGCCAAAATCCGCAGGGCATTCAGGTTGGAGTGTTTGCCCTGGCTGGGTCCCATGCCCACCGTGGTGTAGCGCTTTAGTAGTTCGATGTTGTCGAAGCCTTCCTGCACCGCATTGGCAAAGTCTTTGAGGTGTAGGTCTTCGTCGAAATCCACAAAGTTTTTGCCGTGGGGATGGGGGACGATCGGGTAGGGATGGGTGGGCGATTCAGTATCGGAACGCTCGAATTCCACCCGATCGATCGCCCCTCCCCGCCCATACCTCGCCGCCTCCAGTCCAGCCCGTTCCCCATCTCGCCGCTTGTCCTCTAGCCCAAATACCCCATTCACCCGACCACAGGCAAATACCCCACGGGGCAACCGATCGGGCACAAACTGCTGCACCCCCTCCTCAAACCGCAGCTTCGCCCCAGCCTGGTAGAGCAGATTCGCTGCCCCAGCCCAGCCCACACTCATCAGCACTCCATCACAATCGATCGCCTGCTGAGCCTGAATCTGGGGATTGCCCTGGGAATCGATCGGGCAAACAATCACACTGGAAACCCCATCACGGGCAGGATTCGATCGCGCCTCATAGAGGCAATATCCGGTGAAAACCGGGATTCCGTGGGTCCGCAACGCGGATAGACAGGCTTGACTCGCTGCCGGAATCGGTTGCCGCAACTCCACCACCGCTTGCACTTGCATCCCCTGTGCTAGCAAATCCAACGCTGCCCGATAGCCATCCTGATTTGCCGTCAACACCACTGCCCGTTGCATTGGTTTTACCCGATAGCGATAGATCAGCCGCTGTGCCGCCGACGCCAGCATGATTCCCGGCAAGTCGTTGTTGCGGAATACGGCAGGCTGTTCGTAGGCTCCCGTAGCGATGATGGTGGCGTGCGATCGCAATTTCACCAAATACTCTGGCGTCACCAGGGGAATCCATTGATCGGCATAATATCCAGCAGCAACGGTATTGGTGTAACAACGAATCCGGGGATGGGCTTGGACGGCAGCGACCAACTCCGCACTGCGATCCAGATCACCCCCCCGTTGATAGCTCCCCGCTCCGCCTAAGTGGGCGTTCTCATCCACCAGCACCACATCGGCTCCAGTGTCAGCCGCCGCGATCGCCGCCGCCTTGACATCGCCCAGAGCACGCGTGTTCACGCCGAAATTGATGGTTTGCAGATAGCGGATGCCCTCTTCGGCGATGGAATCGCCCACCATTTCGGTTCCTTCGGCTTCGAATTCATCGAAGCTCAGATACATGGCGTAGAAGGGCTTGGTGCGGTCGGTGATGATGCCGGCGTTCCACAACGTCTTCACCAGAACGCGGAAGATGTTGGCGCTTTTCTTCATCATCTCGCGCCGCTCGTCATCGGTGAACGCGGCCTGGAAGCCTTCCATGACCCGCTCGGGATCGAGCCCGAACGCCACATAAATGGACGTCATCTGGTGGGGAGCGACTAGGTTGAACAACAGGGTCTGGAAGCAATGGGCGGCCCAATCCTCGACGATTTCATGCTCTTCCTTGGAGAGCTTCGGGATCGTGCGGTCGGCCCAGATCTTTCCGAACTTGTGATGGAAGGCCTCGTCGGTCATGACGAGCTGCGTCAATTTCTTGGCGAGCGGATCTTCCCATTCCTTGAAG
>JAAUSV010000363.1 GCA_012032525.1 Leptolyngbyaceae cyanobacterium SL_7_1 | reverse complement strand
CTAAGAGCCGGGGATCTGAAACAACAGATAACCCTAATTGTTAACTGCCCTAGTAGCGCAACAATCCTAATTTTGTAGGTTGGTGTTGAGCGTAGCGAAACCCAACAATCCTATCTAAGCGTTGGGTTTCACGCTGTTTAACCCAACCTACGTGACCCAACATTTTAGACTGGACACGCTACTAGTTATCAACTGATTGTCCTTCTAGCGCTTGTAAATAACTCTCCAACGCATCATTGACTACCTCGGTCATCGGCAACCCTTTAGCCGTCGCCGCCGCTTTTAGCCGATCGTACATCTCATTACGCACCCCAATCCGGTGGCTACTAGCATTGCGGCTCAAGCGTTTCAATGGATTGAGTGAGGTGGAAGCAAGTGGGTCGTAGGTAGCCGCAAACGATCGCAACTCCTCAAAGCCGTAGCGATCGCAAAAATCGCCAAAGCTCTCCCCGTCGTGCCGATGCCGCTTAAAGCAGACAAACAGCGGTTCTAGGACTTTCTCTAGATCGTCGGCTGCCAAATTATCCAAATAGGGTCGTGCCAACCGGGTTTGATGGGGATCGGCTCCGAGCCAGAGTTGGTAGGCATTGGGAGATTGCCCGACAAATCCCAGCTCTGCCAAATAGGGACGGGCACAGCCATTCGGACAACCCGTCATCCGAGTGGTGAAATAGTCTTTCTCCGGCAATCCCACTTTGGTGAGCAGATCCCGAATCCGATCGAGAATGCTGGGCAACACCCGTTCTGACTCAGCGATCGCCAGTCCACAGGTGGGCAACGCTGGACATGCCATTGAGTAGCGCACTAGGGGATCAATCTCGGTTTCGGGTTTGATCCCTGCTTGATCGAGAATCGCTTGAATGGCATCGCGATCGCCCGGATCGATCTCCGACAACACTAGATTGTGATGGGGAGTGATGTGCATCGGCAAGGCGTAGTGCTGCGTAATCTGTCGCAGTGCGGTTTTTAGTTGGAAGGTGCCTTCATCCTTGACTCGTCCATTTTCGATCGAGACGCCCAAGAACAATTTGCCGTCTCCCTGCTCATGCCAGCCCAGGAAATCCTCGTATTTAAACTCTGGCAAGGGTTGCATCGGTTGGATGGGTTTACCAAAGTAACCTTCCACCGTCGTGCGGAATTTCTCCACACCCCAATCTTCAAGTAAATACTTCATCCGAGCATGGCGGCGGTTGACCCGATCGCCATAATCGCGTTGGGTGGCAACGATCGCCTTCATCAGATCAAACACATCGGCTTTGTCCACATAGCCGATCGGATCAGCCAGTCGAGTAAAGGTTTCCTCTTTGTTGTGAGTCCGTCCCAAACCACCGCCTGCAAAAACGTTGAACCCTTGCAATTGCTGCTGCTCATCCAGGATTACGACCAATCCTACGTCCTGAGAGAACAAGTCTACAGAGTTATCGCCCGGTACGGTGATACAGCATTTAAACTTGCGCGGCATGTAGTGGGTGCCATAGATCGGCTCCTCGGAATCATGCATGATCGTGCCGTGACCATTGCGTTGAAGTGCGGCTTGCACCTCTGGACTGGGTTCGGCGGTGATGGCTTTTTCCCCGTCGAGCCAAATCTCGTAATAGGCTCCCGTGCGCGGTGTTAATAGATCGGCGATCGCATGGGCGTATTCATTAGCGTAGGCATAGTCTGGACGATTCTTGTAAGGAGCCGGGGGAGCCATGACGTTACGGTTCAAATCCCCACAGGCTCCTAGGGTGGAACCCATCGCCCGAATGATCGATGCCATCACCGTCTTCAGGTTTTGCTTGAGGATACCGTGAATCTGAAAGCCTTGGCGGGTAGTCGTGCGCAACGTGTGGTTGCCATATGCCTCCGACAGGCGATCGAGCACCAAATACAATTCCGGCGAGATGTAACCCCCCGGATTGCGGGTGCGTAGCATGAATTGGTAATCCTTTTCTTGCCCTTGACCCGATTGTCTCGGTTGTCTTGTTGGTAGGAGCCGTGGAATTTAAGGATTTGAATCGCGTCTTCGCTGAAGTGCGTGGTGTCCTGCAAAATCTCGGTGGCGACGGGTTCACGCAACCCGTGGCTACGCTCTTTAATCCCTTCAACTTTGGAGACTTTGGGCGGGGTTGATAGAGAGGGAGGAAGTTGAACCATTGAACAGTTAAGCCTCTAAAGCACAAGAAACATCAATCGGCTAATGTTATCCGGTAATCCGATAGAGATTATGGAGATCAGACCTATGATTCTATCATCCCATTCCCTTCCCAAATTATCGATTAAATAAAACCAAACATTTCCCCTGTAGGGGCACGGCAATGCCATGCCCCTGCGGATGCGGGATATTTAAAGTTTTTTAGAAAACGTTTTGAATTGCGATCGCCCACCTCACAAAGCACCATTGAGCGGTACAATAAATTGCCGATTGTTCTGCAAAGCAACAGATTCATGATTTCCAGTAATGACTTTCGTCCCGGTGTCAGTATCGTATTGGATGGATCGGTTTGGCGAGTGGTAGAGTTTCTCCACGTCAAACCCGGAAAAGGTTCTGCCTTTGTGCGAACGAAGCTCAAAAGCGTGCAATCGGGCAACGTGGTTGAGCGCACCTTTCGTGCTGGCGAAACTGTGCCCCAAGCCATTCTTGAAAAGAGCGACATGCAACATACCTATAAGGAAGGGGATGAGTATGTCTTTATGGACATGGCTACTTACGAAGAAGGTCGCTTGAGCGCCGCCCAAATTGGCGACAAGGTGAAGTACCTCAAAGAAGGTATGGAAGCCAAGGTCGTCCGTTGGGGGGAGCAAGTGCTAGAAGTGGAATTGCCCAACTCCGTCGTGCTAGAAGTTACCCAGACTGATCCGGGGGTCAAGGGTGACACGGCGACAGGCGGCACTAAACCTGCCACGGTGGAAACGGGGGCGATCGTCATGGTGCCTCTATTTATTACCACGGGCGAACGCATCAAGATTGACACCCGCACTGATACCTATTTGGGTCGAGAGTAACGATTGTGGAGTTTGACTTTAATCAGATTCGTGACCTAGTAACACTTTTGAGTCAAACCGACATTGCGGAATTGACACTCAAAAGTGGCACGTTTGAGTTGACGGTACGCAAGCAGGGACGATCGAATCCTGCAATCGTTGGCAATGGAGGGGCGATCGTTCCTACCGAAACCCTGACCTTTCCGCCCCCGTCTCCACCGCTGCCGATGGTGGCTCCCCCCATTCCAGAGACTCCGGCTCCGGCTCCGCCGTCGTCAGAAAAGTTCGCAGAAATTACCTCACCCATGGTGGGCACGTTTTATCGCGCTCCTTCGCCGGATGATACGCCGTTTGTCAATGTGGGCGATCGGGTGCGATCGGGGCAGACGGTCTGCATCATCGAAGCCATGAAGCTAATGAATGAGCTGGAGGCGGAGGTGACGGGCGAGGTGGTGGATATTTTGGTGACCAAAACAAAAGCCGCCGCCGAGCAGTATGAGGTGAGCGAGGTTCTGCTGGCCGGCGGTGTCTCGGCCAATGCCCTGCTCCGCCAGAAAATGACGTCTGAAGTAGGGCGACCGGTGCGAGTCCCGCCCCTATCGCTCTGCACCGACAACGCTGCGATGATTGGCGCGGCGGCCTACTGGCGGCTGCAAGCCGGCCGCGTGACTGATTGGGATTTGGATGTCAAGGCCAATTTACGCCTGGGATGATGATACGATTGACACTGTGATGATTTAGCGGCATAATTTTAGAAACTGTCGCTAATAACTTTTTGGTTGGGGAGATTAGAGATTGGCGATTATTTAATCTCTAATTACCAATCTCTTGCTGACTCCGTACTTCTTACTTCGTACTCCTATTGAGGTTCTACCATGAAAATCGAACGACTTGCCTGCCCCAGTTGTGGGGGATCTCTCTCCGGTGATTTCTTACCCAATAAAAAATTTGAATGTCCCAGTTGTGGTTCAGCCTTATTAATCACCGATTTGGCCACGGACCAAACCGTTTTGTGCCCGCAGTGTCAAACCCCTAACCGGGAAGATTTGCGTTACTGCTCCAACTGTGGCGGCTCGCTCAAGGTAGATTGTATCCTGTGCCACTCGCCCAACCGGATTGATGTAGTGTATTGCGCTTACTGCGGGGCGCACATGGAGCGAGCCAGGGCCAAGCGCCACGAAATGCAGGAAATCCGGCGGCAGGTGCAGTTTGAACGCCTGGAAGCGTTGAAAGCGAAGGAAGCCCGCCAGCAGCAGGAAAGAATTGAACGCCTGATTTCGGCGCTGGATGAGCCGGAAAACCACGAGTTTGCCATTTTTCAGCTCAATCAAATGGGTGATGAGGCGGTTGATGCCCTGGTTGAAGCCTTGCTCAACGACGACGACCCTGATGCCCGCTACGGTTCGGCCATTGCGTTGGGCCGGATTTGCACCGAGCACGATATCAAAGTATTAAACAGAGCCAAAGCCACTCGTGCCCTCATCAAAGCCCTGGATGATGCGGAGCCGGCGGTTCGATTTTGGTCGGCGGAGGCGCTGGGCAAGTTCAAAAGTGCCATCACCCGCGAACCGTTGACCGCCCTGCTTAAGGACTCGCATCAGGGGGTGCGCCAGCAGGCTCGCCGCTCTTTGGATAAATTAAATGCCTAAACAAACCATTCTTTACACCCGCCACGGCGACGAAGGTTATACCAGTTTGCTGGGCAAAGACCGTGTCCCTAAATATGATTTGCGCCCGGAAGCCTACGGTACTGTGGACGAGGCCAGCTCTTTTATGGGCGTCGTCCGGGCCGATCCCACTGCCAGCGACCGCACCAAAAAGCTAATGCTGGAAGCGCAGCGCGACTTCGGCACCTATGGCCGCTATCCATTGAATTGACGGCGCAAAGGGGATTGAGAAAATGTCCGACGATCCGATACTGGAGGTTCCCAAAACTGGGAGCAGCGCGCGCCCGCGGATTGGGAGTGGCAGACGCTGTGGGAGGCCGTGGAGAACGGCGACCACGAGTACGCAAAGGGACGGGTGCAGGCGGCGATCGAGGCAGCCTCGAGATCGCCGGCGAGATCACGTTCAGCCTCGATGAGCTTGCCTATGAATATCCGCAGGAGCCGGTGCCGCACGGGCGCGAGCCGCAGGAGTATCTCGAGAGCCTCGCCTGGCGCGGCGCCGCCTGGCGCTACCCGCAAGGCGTTCCCGAGAAGGTCAAGGCGACCATCCACCAACGAGCTCGCCCTCATCCGTACCC
>JAAUSV010000362.1 GCA_012032525.1 Leptolyngbyaceae cyanobacterium SL_7_1 | reverse complement strand
CGTGTCGCTGCCCTCACTCCCCCGGGATGAGGTGTTGCGGGCATTACCCCGCAGGTTCAAGCCGTCTTCACAACCGGGGGTCGGTCCTTCACCTCCACCTCCGGGTTCGGTTGCCAACAGAGTGACCGTAGCAGGGGCATCAGGCACCGCACCGATGGCATCGATCGCGGTATAGCTAAAGCCTGCACCTGTGAAGTTACTGTTTGCCTGGAAAAAGAGTTGGCTCAGTTGGGGTTGGGAGATGACGTAGTAGGGTCCATTAAAGCCCGTTGGCGGGTTGAAACCCTGGGGCAGCGTCGTTGAAAATGTGGTGATCGGTTGACCCCCCTGGGCAGGATTGCCCACAAATAGGGTTCCTTGATCTGCCGGGGGAACGTTGCCAATGATGATAAACTCGATCGCGCCATCGGGATCACTGGGACTGGTGGAGTCGGGATCAGTCGCACTCACCCCAGGAATCAGTTTGGTTTCACCCTGATTGAAGGTGACGGAGGCATCGGTGACGATCGGTGGATCGGTCAGAGTGCTAATGCTAATGCTGCGAATTTCGTGGATATTGGTGCTGCTGCCAGTAGATGCGGCAAACCCAAACTTGAAACTCTCCGGTTGCACTCCGTTGAACGCAGTGATATCGAAGGTATCAATAATGCGCTCATTAGGGGCAAAGGTGCCATCGTTATTGAGGTCTAGATCAACGATCAAGATCCCTTCGCGGGAGAGTTGGATTCGCACACTCCGGGTGGCATCATCGCGATCGGTCGCCGACGGTTCATCAAGATTGCCCAGATCCCCCGTACCCACGAGGTATTGATAACCCGTTGCCTCGCTGCCACGAATTGCCACAGAATCTGGTGTAGGTCCGGGAGCTTGACCGCCTTGTCGTCCCTCCGTATTGGCTGAATAGTTGCCAAATTCGTCAAACCCAATCCCCAAATATCCACCCACCAATCCCGGTTGTCCGTTGGGTGGAGAGAAGATAGCATCGCGTTGTGCGTACCCTAGGGAACCACCAAACGCCCCTGCGGTGGTTGGGTTGGCACTGCCATCGATCAAAAAGAAACTGATGCCATCTGCGCCCGTTGGGGCGGTTGTCGTGTTGTAGGAGAAGAAATCAAAGACGATATCTAACCCAGCATTGGCAGGAAGAGGAATGTTGTAGAAAACAAAGGCTTGTCGATTGTTAGCGTTGTCGGTCAGCCGCAAAGCTCCGTCGTTGATCGGGTCGGCTCCTGCCCCAATGCCGGGGATGCCTTGAGACGGGCTGGTGTCGCTGCGGGCAGTCAAGACTGGAATAAAGTTGCCCCCACTGTCCACGTGCCAAAGGTGTCGATTGTGTCGTCGGCAAACGTCTCTGACACCAACACTGCTTGTAGGACGGCAGCATAGTCCTGGGTGACAGCCGGGGTAAAGACGATCGGGCTAGTGACGGTTCCGGTGGTGACATTCAAGTGCCAATCACCTCCCAAGGCGGCGTTGCCCGTCAAGCTATCAGATGCCGCGATCGTCGTGCCTGTGAGTTGGCTGAGGTGGTGAATGAAGCGAACCCCAACCTCGCCAGCTCCCACCTGACAACCATAGAGCAAGAGATCGGCTTGAGACGCGATCGCCCGTGCCCATTGGCGCAGTTGATCAGAATAGTGCGACAGGGTGGTTAGAGTGAGCCGAGTGGTTCCTAAGCGCAGTTCTCCGGGGCAGCCATGGGAAACAATGTGCAGTTGGGAGATGTTACGGCGATCGGCAAGCGTCTGAGTAATTTGCTCAACCCCATCCTGATTAGGATCGAGTACAACAACGTCGGTTTCGGGGAGAATGCCACTAAGCAGGTGCTGATAGTCATCGACCGTAGAATCAATAAAAACCAACGCGGGGGCAGTCGAAGCAGATGTCATGGTAGAAGACCTCACACAGCAATAACGAAAATCGGGAATTCCTTAAAGAAAGCGTAAATAATACAAAACGAATCGTTGGAACCAATTGCGTTGTTGGTTCTAAAACCGATTGAATGAAACCTAACGGTGGGAGGAGATGACTGACAGCAAAAAATAAAAATAACTCCTATTGAGCCTCTTGGATCACTTTGTAACAAAGCGATTTAAGTAACAAAGCGACTTAACAAAACCAGACCATCAAATTGCCTCCCTACGGCAACCCTTAATTCATGGGATAACGGGTCTGGGATTGCCAGATCGACTTGAGCACAGCGACTCAAGCGGAGCAACTGTTATGGATCTAGTCCAAGCTAGATTGTCGAAGGTTCAAAGAGACGGTTAAAGAACGGATGATTCTTGAGATAAGGAGTGTATACCATAGTACGTGATGCTACGCAAGAAGCCCCCTGCTGAGACTGTCAACTCAGTGTTTTTACGCAAATTTCTTTGATTGTGAAACAAATGTAACGGGGTCGCTCAAAGGATCTGTCTCCATACCGATTGGCAGACGATAAACTTTTTTAATCAATGGCGGGTAACGCGTTGGGTGGTAATGCTGTGGGGTGTTTTAGCGCTTTTGTGACACCAAACTCAACCAAGGAATCGATCGCCATCCGACAAGGAAAGCCATTCAATCTCTACAATTGAGATGCCTAAATCGACGCCTAAACCCAGCTACTTTGCAGTACACTCTTGCAGGGTAGTCCAGCCAAATCCCCAGCCAAACTCCTCGATTTTTGTGATTTTGGTTTTGTACTGAGGGGATGCCTAGGCAACCGTCAATTACACCATATGCCAAATGTGACTATGCATGGAGGTAGAGCAAAACAGTGAACATTGGTGAGATCTTTGAAAAGGGCGGCTTCGCCATGTATCCGCTACTGTTTCTCTCAATTTTGTCGCTCAGCACAATTATTGAGCGCATCTGGTATTGGTCAAAAGTGCTGAATCGAGAACGGGAGATCGCAGGTCGAGTCTTAGAAGCGGCTCGACGCGACTGGGGAGCAGCCACTGAAATTGCCGAGAAATCGAGCGATCAGCCCATTGGACGCTTCCTCTATTCGGGGTTGGAGATGGAAACCCCTGAGCCTGAAGTGTTGCAACTAGCCTTAGAAGCTGCCGCTGATGAAGAACTGGCAACAATGCGGCGGGGTGAAAAGGTTCTGGAGGCAACGATCGCCATTTCGCCTCTGTTGGGATTGTTAGGCACTGTCTTGGGTCTGATCAACTCTCTCGGTACGATTCGTTTAGGCGATTTGGGAACCGATTCTACCGCTGGCGTCACCCTGGGGATCTCAGAAGCGTTGATTAGCACAGCAACGGGGCTGATTGTCGCCATTATTTGTCTAGCGTTTTATCGGGTGTTTCAAGGCTTTGTTTCTAACCAAGCCAAGGTGTTTCGGCAATCGGGTAACGATCTAGAACTGTTGTATCGCCGCAACTGGGCACGGAAGCAGCTAGGGAAAGGCAACCGCGCTGTGCCCGACGCCCCTCTAGAATCGAGCCTCGATCGCCCAGATTATTCCACCCCCACCGAGCCTTAGCTCTCCACTCCCTACTGCCATCGTCACCTCCCAACCCCCTATGAAGATTCCCTACGAATCCACCGAACCCGATGTGCGGATTGAGCTGATTCCGCTGATCGATGTGATTTTTTGTATTCTGACCTTCTTTATCCTGGCAGCGGTCACCCTAACTCGGCAGTCTGCAATCAACGTCGATCTCCCCAGTGCCGAGACAGGGGTGACCCAAATGCGGGAGATGTTGATCGTCAGCGTCGATCCGATCGGACAGACTTACATTGAGCAAGAACCGATTAGCCGCGACCAACTCTATCAACGCCTGCTGGACTATCAACAGACCAACCCTCAAGGCTTGATGGTGCTCTATGCCTCTCGCCTTGCCAGCTACAACGATGTGGTGGATGTGTTGGATCTGCTGCGATCGGTCGGGGGCGATCGGGTGGCTTTGGCGACTCTGCCAGAGTCAGGGGAACAAGCCCCAGAGCAGTTTCCCTCTGGGCTAGATGGACAAATCAATCCCTATGACCCCTATGGTTCTCCTGGGTTAACCCAACCCTTTGACCCCAATCAGCCCCTCTTCCCCGATGTCGAACCCCTGCCCAATCCTCCGACATCGGGCAATTCTGGAGGGCTGACACCGGGTGGCAACCCTCCACGCTGCCCTTGACTCCCAAACCTGTGAGTCCTCAACCGACGACCCAACCCTAGTCAGTGGACCTATCACCCTTCCTCCGCCCCACATGTCTCGATCGCGCCTTTTGACCGTCATCCTTGGCACTGCCCTATTTCTAGTGCTGGTGCTGTGGTTGGTCAACACGCTGATCCAGCTTTATGCGGGGTTGTTGCCGATCTCTCCAGTGCTGGCACGGGTGGCGATCGGGGTTGTGGTGGGGTTAATAGCAATTTTGCTAGTAGCGCTAATCTACTACGCCAGACTATTTCTGCGTCCCCGACGGCGATCGCCCCGCCCTGTCATTTCCACCGATAAACCGGAGGCGGCAGGGGAATCCTTACGAGCCGTGCAACAACAGGCGGAGCAGATTCAAGACGAAATTATCCGACAAGCGGTGCTAGAACGGTCCCGCGAGATGGAGCGACAGCTTGCGCGGGGGGCGTTGCAGGTAGTGGTGTTTGGCACAGGTTCGGCGGGCAAAACCTCGATCGTCAATGCCATGGTGGGGCGAATGGTGGGCACGGTGGGAGCGGCGATCGGCACAACCCAGACTGGCACAACCCATCGGTTTCGGTTGCAGGGGTTGGAGCGGGAGATCTGGATGATCGATACTCCAGGAATCTTAGAAGCGGGCATGCAGGGCACGGAGCGCGAACAACACGCCCGCAACTTGCCGCCAGCGCGGATCTCCTGTCTTTTGTTTTGGACGGCGACCTGCGACGATCGGAGTATGAACCGCTGCGCTCATTCGCAGACATGGGCAAGCGATCGCTAGTGGTGCTTAACAAAATCGATCGCTATCCACCAGCAGATGTAAAAGCAATTCTCAGCCGCTTACGTCAGCGGCTCCAGGGCTTGGTCGCAGCCGCAGATGTGGTGGCGATCGCCGCCAATCCCACCGCCGTTATCCTGGCTACTGGGGAACAGGTACAACCCCAACCCCAAATTTTGCCTCTGCTGGAACGAATGGCAGCGGTGCTACGGGCGGAGGGCGAAACCTTGATGGCGGATAACATTTTGCTTCAGGCACAGCGCTTGGGCGAAGAGGCACGGCAATTACTGGGCGAACAACGCCAGCAACAAGCCGAAACGGTTGGTCG
>JAAUSV010000361.1 GCA_012032525.1 Leptolyngbyaceae cyanobacterium SL_7_1 | reverse complement strand
AGCGGAATCGGGGGCTAGGCTCCACGGAACGCGATCGAACACCGGAACGTAGCTTCTTGCGAACGACCCAGACTGATCAACGTGTCACCTTTGCCCGTCAACGCTGGAACAGAATCTGTCTGCAATTCCAGCACCTGATCGAACACGGGTAGGGCTTCGTCGTACCGTCCCAGCAGTCCCAGAATCTTGCCTTTTTCGATCCAGGCGTCGGTTGGCTCGGGTTGTAGATCGATCGCCTGGCAAATAAAATCCAAAGGTTCGGCCAGGCTGACCCGAATCGCACCAAAAAACACCGCCTGATCATACAGCGGTTGGAATTGATGAGCCGTCACCATCTCCGGTTCCGCTGCCACTGGCTCGGTTTCTAGATCGCTCACCGTAATTGCTTCCGCCGCCGCTGGTTCAGGCTCGGCTGGCATCGAGACCACTACATCTGAATCTGAGGAAGCTGTGATGGAGGGTTCAGTCGTTTCCGGAGGCATCTCGACGGCAGGCGATTCCACAGCAGCAGTCGTTTCTGCAACAGCCTCCACGGAAGCAGCAGCAGCGGGTGCATCGATCGCCGCTTGTCTTAACTGGGTAGCCCGGTCAAAGTTACCTTGGGCTTCCTCCGCCCGTCTCAATTGCACCAGCACATCACCCTTGCCACTCCAGGCATCGGCAAACTCTGGATTGAATTCCAGACGCGATCGAAGCTGGCGATCGCCTCGTCTGAGCGTCCCAGACTGCTCAAGGCTTTGCCCTTGCTCGTCCAGATCAGCGCCAGGGAATCGGGCTGGTCAGCACTGAGATCCGCGGCGCTGCCGAGGCTGGCGATCGCATCCTCAAACCGTCCGAGCTGAATTAGGGTAATACCCCGATACAGCCAAGCATCGAGAAAATCTGCCTTGGCGTCTACTGCGCCTTCAAAATAGGGCAGGGCTTCGGCGTAGCGTCCCGACTGAGCCAGTTCCACCCCTTCGATATAGAGGCGATCGGGGTCAGCTCCAATCAAATTGCTGACTTTTCTACGGCGTCCGCCGCCGCCGTAGCCGCGATCGTGGTGGCAGCGGCGATCGGCGCACTCACAGTATCCACCACTTTCTCGGCGGGGGTTTTTGCTGGGACAGGGTTGGGAACGGGGGTGGGAGCGGGGGTGGGAGCCGGCGAAACGTTGTCTTAATCGGCGGAAACTCGGCAACAGGATAAATGGGAGCAGGAACCAGAACCAGGGGAATCCCCCGCTTGATCCGATTCCTCGGAAACGGCTTTAGCCGCTTCCTTGGCTGGCTTGGGCACGGCGGCTTTGGGTTTGACCACGGCTTCGGCTTCCGCTGTCTTAGCCGCTACCACCGCCTCCTGTCCAGGAGCAGCCAGGGCAAAGCCCAGGAAGGATTCTGCGATCGCATTGGGGTTGCCCTTGTAGGCGTAGCCACGGGGTTGGGAGTAGGGATAGCGCTCATCTCCCGGCAGGGTGTTGAGCAGAACCGCGATCGGTACGATTCGGGCTTTGTCCTGGCTATCGAGTTGGCTGGCGATCGCATAGCTAATGCCATCGTTGCCCAGTTCCCGCACCACCGTGGCGGTGTCATCATTCTGCAACTGCACCGCACTGGCGGCAGCGACCAAGGGAATTCCCTGGGCAAGGCTAAATTGGCTGAGTGCTTGGCGCGTGTCACTGTTGGCACGATCGATCACCCGAATTTTGCCTGAGCGTCCCCCGATCTCCGACCAATCGGTGATCTCTCCTCGAATGATTTTGCCAAACTGCTCCAGGGTCAACGCCCCTTTAAAAGGGTTGTTGCGTCCCACGATCACTGCAATTTTTTCTTGGCTAATCGGAATTTCCTTCAGCCCCTTTGCCTTTTCCTCAGTGGTGAGTGGACGCCCGATCGCCGCCAGGTCGATCTGATTGTTCAGCAACTCCTGCAAGGCAGTCTCGGTGCCCTTGGCATCCAGCGTCACCTCCGCACCGGGAAAGCGTTCTTCGTAGCGCTGTTTCAACAGGCGGTTGATCATAGACATGGTGCTTGTTCCGTCGATTCGCAGGGTGGAATCGCTCGGCACCGCAACGGGCAAAGCAAACTCGGTGCGATCGGCTTCGGCAGCGATCGCCGCTTGGGTCAAGCTCAGGACTGGCGCAGTTGTCGCCAGCAGCAGCACCATCAAAACCAGGGGAGTTTTTTTCTGAAACATAGGATGGGTGGGAGCACCTAGAAAAGGGGGTTTACAGAGAGTAAAAGGAATTCAGCGATAGCAATTAGCAGTTAGCGATCCAGGCAGTGGCAATTTTCTTGATGTCTTGTGGGGTGGGCATCTTGCCCGCCCAGTCCAGCCGGGCAAGATACCCATCCCACAAGACACTGGAGGAATTGATACCGATCTACTTGGCTGTTAGCGAATCGCTAACAGCCAATAGCCTCAGCCTATACCCCCGCCGGAGCTAGGCGAAACGCAGACCCTAATCCAGCCAGCATCTCATCGGGTGTGATCTTGCCATCGTGATTCGAGTCCAGCGCGTCGAACACGGCATCCGTCCCCATCCACTCTTCGCGGGTGATGAAGCCGTCTTCGTCGAGGTCGTAGACCCGAAAGACCTCGCCAGCGGCATGGCTGACGGTGTTTTCGCCTTCCATGCGGGCGAGGCGATCGGCAAGCAGTTGTTCTAGCGTCACCAGGGCTTTGGTAAAGCCTTTGATGCCTTCGTCCAGCTTCTCAGATGCCATCTTGTCTTCGCTGTGCATTCGATCGAAGGTGGCTTTGTCCATGTCGATTTTGTCGATGGGGAAATCCGTCGCTTTGGCGGGGTCGAGTTTGCGGGGTAGCTCCTCGGTGCTGCTGTGTAACTGTTCGAGCAGTTTGGGGGAGATCGTCAGCAGATCGCACCCTGCCAATTCTGTGATCTCACCAATGTTGCGGAAGCTGGCTCCCATGACCTCGGTAGAGTAACCAAATTTTTTGTAGTAGTTGTAGATCTTGGTAACAGACTCCACACCAGGGTCTTCGTGGGGGGCGTAGTCTTTGCCCGTGTTTTGCTTGTACCAGTCGAGGATGCGACCGACAAAGGGCGAGATCAGGGTAATGCCAGCTTCGGCACAGGCGATCGCCTGGTGCAGCCCAAACAACAAGGTGAGGTTGCAGTGAATCCCTTCCTGCTCCAGCACCTCAGCCGCTTTGATCCCTTCCCAAGTTGAAGCGATCTTGATCAAAATTCGATCGCGGGAAATCCCTGCTGATTCGTACTGGGAAATTAGGAAGCGTCCCTTTTCGATCGTGGCATTGGTGTCGTAGGACAAACGGGCATCGACCTCGGTGGACACCCGACCGGGAACGATTTCTAAAATCTTTAGACCAAACGCCACTGCCAGTCGCTCAAAGGCGAGGGTGGCAACGTCACCGGGGACGGCATCTTCCCCCAGTTCCTGTCGGGCAGTTTTGAGCGTGTTGTCTACGATCTCCTGATATTCCGGCATTTGGGCGGCGGCGGTGATCAGGGAGGGGTTGGTGGTGGCGTCACGGGGGGTAAATTTTTTGATCGCTTGAATATCGCCCGTATCCGCAACCACAACGGTCATGGCTTTGAGTTGCTCTAGTAAGGTCTGACTCATGGAGTTATTCTCTTTCGATAGGGTAAGTTGGGCAGGTTGAGGAGGGATTGAATCACTTGCGGGAAATCTTATCAGGGTAATTTGGGTGGGAAGCTGAGAATCTACTAAGTATTCAGGATCTCCTTCTTGAGCACCTGCCCGGTTTGATCCATCTCGTAGACGATCGGCACACCCGTTCCTAGCTCCAGCTTGACAATTTCATCCCCAGGAATCTGCTCCACATCCATGATGATGGAGCGCAGCGAGTTGCCGTGGGCGGAGACTAGCACATTGTCACCGTGCTTGATGTGGCTCATGATTCGATCGCGAAAAAACGGCACCGTTCGCTTCATCGTGTCCTCCAAACTCTCGCCACCGGGGGGACGGGTAGAAAACGATCGCCGCCACTCATGCACCTGTTCTGCACCAAATTTAGCGGCGGTTTCTGCCTTGTTCAAGCCTTGCAAATCCCCGTAGTGGCGTTCATCGAGGGCAGGGGTGGGAAAGATTGGCAACTCCAGGCTAGGATCGCCATCGTATTTATCCCACCCGTGCCAGTTGGGGTCGTCCGCCGCATGTTTAAACACGGGGATTTTGCCATCGCAGATCTCGTCGCACTCGGTCAGGCAGATGACAGCGGTTTCCATTGCCCGCATCAACATGCTGGTAAAGCAGACATTTACCCGGTAGTCCCGCAGGCGAGTGGAGGCGATCGTGGCTTCCGCCCGCCCCCGCTCACTCAGGGGCACATCCACCCAACCGCGCATGTTCGGCGTATAGAAGACAATCCCGTGCTGTGGCTCCACTGGTCCCGGCGCACCGACACCAATGCCGAGCAGGGTATCCTCAGGCGTGAGCCACGCTTGCAACTGCTCGACGCAGGTGACAATCTGCGCGACCACCGCTGCGGGGCCTGCTGCGGATGCCGTCGGCATTCGCACTTGCTGAAGGATCGTCCCTTCACGATCAGCGAGCACGGCACGGAGTTGTGTGCCCCCAAGATCAATTCCGATCACACAGGTCGGCATAGGTTCTGTCTCCGTCTCTACCGGGTGCATCGCGTCATTCTTCAAGCAACGGAAGCCACCCCTACTGGGCCCATACCATCTATTATACTATGCTATGCCCAAGTCCAATCCCATGCTGAGGATGGGCTAGAGCCGCGCCACCGACTACTTGCCGCCCCCTGAAACACGGTTCAGCGTGCATGGTATAATGGAGCTATAAGTGCAGACTGCACTGGCGCATGCTGCGTCAGTGATCACCAACCGATGATGCACGGGGCAGGCGACGTGTGCCGTACCCCGTCCCACAAGGAAGAAGGAGCAGCATATGGCACGAGTAGCGATCAATGGCTTTGGACGCATTGGGCGACAGACCCTCAAAGCAATTCTGGAAAGCGGCTTCGACAACATCGAAGTAGTTGCGATCAATGACCTGACTGATAATCACACCCTTGCCCACCTGCTGAAGTACGATACCACCTACCATCAATTCGCGGGTAACGTCTCGGCTTCGGAGACGCATCTCACCATTGAGTATGATACCGAAGATGAAGACGGCGTAGTGACGCGCACGCTGGAGATTGCCGCGCTAGAGGAGCGCGACCCCGCCAAGCTGCCGTGGGCGGACATGGGCGTAGACATTGTGATTGAGTCC
>JAAUSV010000012.1 GCA_012032525.1 Leptolyngbyaceae cyanobacterium SL_7_1 | reverse complement strand
GAAAGCCCCAAAACTGGCATTAAGATCACAAGCTACAGCATTGATTTCTACGGCTACCGCTCAACGGCTAGCTAAAATATTTAGACTGCTCGGAGTATTTCAATCCCAGCCTTATTTTGTAGGGGTTTGGCATTGCTTGTAGGGGTTTGGCAATGTCAAACCCCTACAAGCCGCCCCAACTTGCTCACAGTTCCCTGCAAAACCAGGAAGAGTACAAAAAACAAGAAAGGGAAGAGAACTCACTTCTCTTCCCCCACCCTGTGCATCATTGTCTTGTTTAAGCCGTTGCCGGAGTTGTTGTAATTGTTTCTGGCGTTGCCGTTGTCGAGCACTGCCGCCCCTTCCCTTGTCGTTGCGCCCCTCTCGTCGAGGCGATTCCCAGCGTTTTAACCGAGTCATGTGGCTCTCCCGTAGCTAGATTCGTTACTCTTAGCTTAACAAAAGTGTGCCTGAGCAGGCTTCATCCACCCAGGGGATTCTGTGCTGTTTTGGTAAGGGAGCTGGATTGGCACTCTGATTCTTACAGCTTTCTGCCTACAGCTTGCCGCCTACAGCTTGTTCTCCTAGCCAAGCAATGGGCAGAGGGAGAATCGAACTCCCATGACCGAAGTCGCCACATTTTGAGTGTGGTGCGTCTACCAGTTTCGCCATCCGCCCACGGATTCAGCTTCATTATTATAGCTGATTGGGCGCGTTTGCAACAAAGACTGATAATCTCGACTATTTGCCCAGCGATCGATTTCCCGTGCCCGCAGCACCGGGACGGGGTGCGTCAGTTGAGCGGTCTGGGCTTCCTTGAGCAGTTGCCCTAATTCCGTAGCGCTGGCGTCGTCGTAGGAGCGGGCTTGGGCAAGAAAAGCATCGAGGTTTAGCTGGGGCGCTAGGGTGGGAGAGCCACCCGCCAACTTCATCAGCACCGAAGCCACCGTGCGGGCATCTTGAGAGACAAGCAACGCTGCGCGATCGCAGGTGAACTCGGCACAGCGTACCCATTGCAATAATTGGGTTTGCAAACTTTGAACCAAGACTCCACCTAGGGGGTTGAGCTGGGCTGCCGCCAGCATAATCAAATTTGCCACGGTGAGATAGACCCCGTGGTCGCACTTGAGATGCCCCAGTTCGTGGGCAATCACCGCCTGCACCTCCTCTGGGGTCAGCAGCTCAATCAGCGAGGTGTGGATCACAATAAAGGGTTGCTTGCCCCGCATGGCAAAGGTGTAGGCATTGGGGACTGGATGCTGCCGAACGTAGAGTTGGGGGCGATCGAGGTCAAGGATGTCGCAGGCTTCCGTTAGAGATTTGTGGAGTTCGGGAAGCTGCTGCTCTCCCACCAAGACACTAGAGGCAATATTTTCTAGGTAAAAAACCTGTTCTGCGAGAGATCCCAACAAGTTACGTACGACAAGATCGAGTCCTGGTAGTTGCTTGAGGGTTTGGGTGGCTTGGCGATCGAGCGGATGACGAAACTGGTCGGCTCTAAGCCCTAAAAGGAGCGTTTTGGAAACAGCCATGTAGGGAAATATGCGCTGGGGTGAAGGATTAATCAGGGCGGGGCAATGATTTTTGGGGGTGCAAGCACTTTTGAAATCACAACCGGGCATCACTACTTATTGATTGTATCAAGCCATTCCCGATTCTTCGGAACTGGGGGGGCTGACTATGATGTAGTTATTATAAGGTCTCCACCCTTCCTCCGCTCTCCTCAAGGGGTTGCTCAAGGTTGATTAAATAACGCCTTTAGTCCTTTTTGCAGAGCGATCGCACTCCTTCCCCGCGCCTGCATGAGCTACTGTTTCAATCCTGACTGCTCCCATCCTCACAACCCCAAGGGTCACGCTTTTTGTCAAACCTGTGGCGCTAAGTTAGTTCTCAACGGGCGCTATCGAGCAATCAAGCCCTTGGCAAAAGGCGGGTTTGGGCGGACATTTTTGGCGAAAGACGAGGGCAAGGATAGCCTCTGTGTGGTGAAACAGTTTTGTTTTCGTTCGATCAATGCGGCAACCTGTCTTAAGGCGGCTGCCATGTTTCAACAGGAGGCAGCCCGATTGAGGGAGTTGGGTCCCCATGCCTACATTCCTGATTTCTTTGATCATTTTCAGCAAGACGATCGCCACTACATTGTGCAGGAGTTTGTGGATGGGTATAACCTTGCCCAAGAACTGACGCGATCGGGAGTGTTTCGAGAAGACCAAATTCGTCAAGTGCTACAAGAGTTGCTGCCGATTCTGCACTTTGTCCACCAAAACCAGGTGATCCACCGCGACATCAAGCCTGAAAACATCATTCGTCGCCACAGTGACAAGCGATTAATGTTGATTGATTTTGGTGCTGCCAAAGTATCAACCGAAGCAACATTAAACGAACCGGGAACTCAAGTAGGGACAGCCGGATTTGCTGCGCCAGAGCAATTGCGGGGTAATGCCCTCTTCATCAGCGATCTATATAGCCTGGGAATCACCTGTATCTATCTATTAACCGGGATGAGTCCGTTGGATTTGTATGACGCCAACCAAGGCAACTTTGCTTGGCGAGATGGGTTGGGGAATAACCCTGTGAGCCATGCATTGGCAGCGATTCTCGATCGGATGATTTGCCAAGTGCCGAGCGATCGCTTTGCCTCTGCCCAAGCCGTTTTAGAGGCATTGAGTCCAGTGAGAACGGCGATCGCTGCCGCCGCCATGCCCAGCCGTCAACCTGCCACGGTTTATGCACCCCCCACCCTGCCACCCACGGTTGATTACGACACAATTCAAAAGAAATGGACACTCAAGGCAGATCGAGCAGTGGTATGGTCGATCGCCTTCAACCCCAATGGCACCACATTAGCCGCTGGCTGTGGCGGTGGGTACTGGTTTGGCAGAGTCTATGGAGCAGAAGGGGCAGCTCTACGGCTTTGGGATGTGCAAAGCGGCGAGGTGCTCAGGACTCTCCCCCAGAGCGATCGAATTCATGCGGTTGCCTTTAGCCCGGATGGACATTACTTAGCCTTTGCTGGGGACAACCAGATAGTTCAGCGGTGGAATCTCAGAACCAATCAGGTGCAAGTGTCTCAGGGGCATGGGGGAGCAATCCAGTTCCTTGCCTTCAGTCCAGATGGTCGATTTTTAGCCATTGGTAAGCAGGGAGCCGCTCAAGTCGTGGTCTGGGATGTTACCCAGGGAAAAGTGATTCAGCGGATCTCGAATCGCAGTTTGCACAGTCCGATTGCGTTTAGTCCAGATAGTACGACCTTGGCGATCGGCAATGTCCAATTTAGCCAAGTCAACATGCCATCCTACCAACTGGAGGTAGAGTTGTGGAACTTGCAACCAAGCCCCAGTCCGATGCATCGATTTGCCCGCAGTCACGAAGCCGAATTAATTCCCATCGAACTCGCCTTTAGCCCCGATGGGGACACGCTGGCTTGCCATCGATCGCTCGTAGAACTGTGGAACCTGCCCATGCGACGCGCCATTACCGCACTGGGCGATATTAATCTGGGTAGACACGCCCGCCCGATCGCCTTCAGCCCCAATGGGCAGTTGCTTGTTAGCGGCGATCGCCATCTAGTTGAAGTGTGGGACATACTTCAGGCAGAGCATCACCACCGATTCAATCTAGGAGCAGAGGTGCTGACGATCGCCTTCAATCCCGGCGGCACTATCCTAGCCGTGGGTTGTGCGGACGGCAAAATTCACTGCTGGAGATTTGGGTAGGAAGGAGGGAGGAAGCAGGAAGGGACGTTAACCTTTTAGATTTGCCTGTAAAAACTGCAATGTCCGCTGCCAAGCATCCGCCGCTGCCGTGGCATCGTAGACCTCTGGGCGAGTGTCGTTAAAAAAGGCGTGGTCGGCGTTGGGGTAGGTGTAGGCGTCGATCGAACCGCCTGCCTCTTGAATTGTGGTTTCCAGCGCCATCACTGCCTCTGGAGGAACGAAGCTATCCTTTTCGCCAAAAATGCCCAGCACAGGGGAGGAAAGCTGGGAGAAATCGGGGTTAACGTTTGGATGAATCCCGTAGAAATCGACAGTTGCGCCAATGTCTGGACTGAGGGTAGCGGCAAATAGGGCTAGTTGCCCCCCATGCAAAAGCCGACAATGCCTACTTTCTCAGTGGTGACGGCTTCATGGCTTTTAAGAAACTCGATCGTCTGCTGCAATTTAATTGCGGCTTGTTCGATATTCAGGGTCATAAACAGGCGTTCCGCTTCGTCCGGCGCAGTGGTCTGCTTGCCATCAAACAGGTCGGGAGCCACGGTGACATATCCCGCCTCTGCAAACCAATCGGCAACTGATTTGATGTGAGGCACTAATCCCCACCACTCTTGCAACACAATCACCCCTGCCCCTGACCCTGTTGGGGGAACTGCCAAGTATCCGATCGCCACATCTGTGCCCATACCTTCAATACTTACTATAGAGTGCTTGACCAGCCCCATTGTGACGTGTTCTATCAACAGAGGCAAGCATTGCAGCGCACTAAGTCATCACACCAGACCAGGTGTTGAGGATAAAAATACCAACGGCGGCGATCGCCAGCAAAAACTCCACCACGTTGCCAATTAGGGAACCCACCACCACTGCCACAGCGACTTTGAGGGACAAAACAGCGCGAGGAGCCAAGGCTAGATCGCGGCGATAGAGCATTTCACCAATAAACGCCCCCAAAACCGGACCGACAATAATTCCAACTAGTGGACCACCAACGGGCAAAGCAGGCAGCAGTCCCAAAATTCCCACGACCATGCCGATGATTGCCCCTATTTGCCCCCACTTGCTGGCACCAACTTGCCTTGCGCCCCAGTAGGTGGCTAAAAACTCCACCGCCACACTCAAAACCAGGACAAAAATGATCGCCGCTAACCACCACCCTGTTGTTGCAAACCCAGTGGCAATACACCAGACCAACACTCCCACCAAGATCAAGCTAGGTCCGGGAATCCCTGGGACAATCGACCCCACCACGCCCACCAGCATGACAATCAGCACGATCCAATACAGCACCGTCAAACTCATTCCCTTAGCCCCTCCCATGCCAGTGCCATGCAGCACCTTATCAAAGGATCATTCTAAGGGTTAGAGCACCCAATCGGCTGACAGCTAGCTGACAGCCAATTGCTAATCGCGAATCGCTACTTACGCCACCAATCCCGATCGCAACGCCCGTACCGCTGCTTCCGTTCGATCATTAGCGCAGAGTTTGTTGAGGATATTACGGACGTGGGTTTTCACCGTTCCCACAGTAATGTACAGCTTTTCGGCGATCGCCGCGTTGCTGCATCCCGCCACGATCAGTTCTAAAATTTCCAATTCGCGTTCGGTGAGGGGTGAGCTTTCCAACACTTGCTCATACTCCGGCTCGACCGCGCTGATGGAAACCGTCTTATTTTGACCCGATTGGATGCCAATAGTACCTTGACGGACTTCGCGTAGAACCACATTGGCGATCGCCGGATCAATCCAAGCATTGCCCCCGTGGGTTGCTTGAATGGCTTCGGCAAGCTTATCGATGCTGATGTCTTTCATGCAGTAGGAGTCAGCCCCTGCTGCAAAGGCAGCCAATACCGCGTCTTCGGTATCGTGCATCGTCAGAATCAGAACCCGGGTTTGGTTTCCCTCCCCTTCGGCTTGGAGTTGTCTAAATTTGCGAGTCAGCTCAATCCCATCCATGTCTGGCAAACCAATGTCTACGATCGCCACATTGGGCTTCACCGTTTCCAGCAATTTCAACCCTTGCGTGCCATTTGCCGCTTCCCCTGCAACGCGAATCGCCGCCTGAGCTTGGAGCGCTGTCCGCAGTCCGACTCGGGTGAGGTCGTGATCTTCAATTAAAACAATGCTAATTTCATCGTGTTCTGCGTTCATTACCAACTTCCAATACGTAGAGATGATACAACTTTGGGCGGGTAAATCCCTATATACTAATCAGCACGATAGAGGATGTAAAGCCGTGAAACATCTCTCCAGAGGTATAAAAATCTTGCTGTTCCTCCAAGGCAAAATAGTCACAATGCTAGGTTGAATGGGTTTGATTCAACCACGATTGAATGAAGGCTAAATTCCAATGCAATCTTTTGCTCCACCTAAATCTTTTCGGCATTTTTGGTCTAGGATGCCAGTTCGCTACCGCGGTGGTACGGTGATTGCGATTCCCGCCCTTTGTCTGGCAATTACCCTGGGATCGTGGGTGTGGACGCGGCAAAGTACTAATGCGATTCAGCAGCGCATCCAACGGTCTGAGGCAAAAATTGCCAAAACCGACCAACTTCTGCTCGATGCGATTAATGGAGAAACAGCAGTACGGGGCTATTGGGTTATTGCTGAACCAACGTTGTTAGATCCTTACAAAGCCGCAGTTGCTCAACTTCCTGAGACGTTAGCGGATTTAGAACAGCTCTACCAGGACAACCCATTGGTACTGACCGAGGTACAACAGCTTGCAGAAGGACGGTTTGATCTGTTTGCTCAACGGATTGTGGATGCCGAGCAAGCGCGTCGTATCGGGATTGAACCTGCTGAGTTAGTGCGTAATGATTCCTCCCTACTTGAGGAAAATCGTGATGGAGCAACTGCGAGTGGCGATCGACACGCTACAGACAAAAGAGCGTTATGCCTTGGTGCAGAGCGATCGCCAGTTGACCCAATTGCAAAATCTCACCACTGCCACCCTCTGGTTTTCCTCGCTTGCCAGCGTGGTGGGCTATCTGGCGGCGTTGTACCTGTTTAGCAATCTGGATTGGGAGTTGCAAGACCGCAAGCTGCAATTACAGGAAAGCCAAGCATTTCTAAAAGCGGTCACCGCCAATGTGGTCGATGGCGTGATCACCCTCGATAGGGAAGGCAAGATTGAAACCCTTAATCATGCTGCTGAGGCAATGTTTGGCTACAAAGCTGAAGAGGTGATTGGCAACCCTCTAACGTTTCTGCTCGCTGAACCCCTCTCCCAATCCTCCAACACTGATTTAACCAGTTCCCATATTCCTTTGGGGCAAACCATTCAGAGTCAAGGACAACGGAAAGTTGGGGCTGCTGCTTTTCCAGTAGAAATGTCGATCAGCGAACTGCAACTGGATGACGATTTCATCGTGATCATTCGAGACATCACGGAGCGTCAAGCGGCAGAAAAGAATTTGGCGGATCGTGCGGACGAATTGGCACGGCTGAATATTCTTCTGGCTAAAACCAATACCATGATCGAAGACCGCAATCGTGAATTGGATAAATTTGCCTATGTGGCGTCCCACGATTTGAAAGCTCCATTGCGGGCGATCGCCAACCTATCCGAGTGGATCGAAGAAGATTTAATCGGTGAAATCCCTCCTGAAAACCAACGACAACTCCAACTGCTGCGCGGACGGGTGCACCGGATGGAAGCCCTGATCAATGGCTTGCTGGACTATTCCAGGGTGGGGCGCACCCAAGTGGCAACCGAGATGGTAGACGTGAGGGCGTTGCTGGCAGATATTATCGACCTGCTCGACCCACCCGCCGGATTTACTATCACCGTTGCGCCCGACCTGCCCACCTTCAAAACCAAACGGTTGCTACTTAGTCAAGTCTTCTCCAACCTGTTGAGCAATGCAGTTAAGCATCATGGCAGTTCCACAGGTGAGATTATCGTGTCAGTTGAAGAGCAAGGCAAGTTCTACGAGTTTGCCGTCAGCGACGATGGGCAAGGGATTGCCCCGGAATACCACGAAAAGATTTTCACAATTTTCCAAACCCTAGAAGCTCGTGATGTCACCGAGAATACAGGGGTAGGTCTATCGATCGTCCGTAAGATCATAGAAAGCGAGGGGGGTGCGATCGCCGTTGACTCCCAAGTTGGCAACGGCACGACTTTCCGCTTCACCTGGTCGAAGCAGCCCCAATCTACCTAACCCTTGCCTAGACAGAAGGCACCAGTGATACACTCATCGTGGAGTGATTAGCGATTAGCCGCCCTCCGTCTTCATCCTTCCGTCTTCATCCTTTTCATGCAAATCCGTCGTCGTCCTCCCAACCCTGCTGTTGCTGTCGAGTCGTTGCGCTATCAGGTCAATGTTCCCGATGCCGCTCCCCGCCATATTCTAGAGGAAATCGTTTGGCACAAAGAAACGGAAGTCGAACAGTTGCGAGAACGGCGTCCCCTAATCGAACTACAACACCAGGCAAAATCCGCTCCTCCCGCCCAAGATTTTGTCGCCGCGTTGCAGAACGCCCGAACCCAGCCCGCCCTGATTGCTGAGGTGAAAAAGGCGTCCCCCAGCAAAGGCGTGATTCGGGAGGATTTCGACCCGGTGGCGATCGCCCAATCCTATCAGCAGGGAAAAGCCGCTTGCATCTCAGTCTTGACCGATCAGAAGTTTTTTCAGGGAAGTTTTGATTACTTGAGGCAGATTCGAGCCGCAGTAGACATTCCCCTACTTTGCAAAGACTTTATTATCTATCCCTACCAGATCTACTGGGCGCGGTTGCATGGAGCCGATGCGGTGTTGCTGATTGCCGCTATTCTTTCCGATAAAGATCTGCAATACTTCTTAAAGATCACTCAGGCATTGGGCATGGCGGCATTAATCGAGGTGCATACGTTAGACGAACTCGATCGGGTACTGGGCTTGCACGGTGTCACATTGGTGGGAATTAATAACCGCAATCTCGAAGATTTTTCGGTTAATTTAAACACCACAAACGCATTGTTAGCAGAGCGAGGCAAGTTTCTTCAGGAAAAAGCAGTGGTGGTGGTGAGCGAATCGGGATTACATACGGCAACCGATCTGGCGATCGTTGTCCAAGCAGGCGCTAGTGCGGTGCTGATCGGGGAGTCGTTGGTCAAACAACCCGACCCCAGTGAGCGATCGCGATGCTGTTTGCAGACATCCTCTAAAACAATGCCCCCTCCATTTCATTGGCTAACTGACCTAATCCGCTGTTGCACCCCCATCGCATGGAACCCACTCCTCTGCCTTCCCATATCCACTACGAGCTACTGTTGCAACTGCTAGAACGCAAAACTGCGTCAGCCGTGGGGCACCAGCCGCTGTTACAAGACCAGGTTCAGGAATTAATTGTCACTTTGCGCAAAGCCCTAGCTCAGCAAAAGCAGCTAGAGGAAAGCTTGCAACGGGCGAATCAGTCGATCGACTATTGCTGGTCGCTGAATTATCCACGACCGTAGGAGCGATTAGCTGTCAGCGATTAGCCAGCCGCTACTGTTTGCGAATGGCGATCGTGTAGGACGGACGCTGATTAGCTTCCCGTTGCGATTTGATGATGCGAAACTGGCGATCGATATACAAATGCTCCAGTTGTGGCACTGCCCGCAGAATTTTTTCCACTTTTTTATCGGTGCTTTGATTGGCAGTCTTTAGCTTGGCAAGCTTGGGAGAGGCAACGGCTTTGCTAAACCAAGCCTCGGCAGCCTCCACAGTAAAGGGATTTGCTCGAATCCGCAGGGCTTGGTCAATCCCAACATTCTGAATGAACCATTGATTTTCCCTGACCTCGTATTGTTGGATCAGCATGAAATCGTATGCTAGTAGCCAGGTCGAGAGTTTTTGCCAGAGGGGATTGCGAAATCCGGGGGCATAGCGGGCTGAGTTGGCGTAGTAGCCATCGGGGTGGAAAATTTGATAGGACTGATCGCGAATTCGTCCCGGAAAAATATCTTGAAACGGAATTGTAGACCAGATCGAGAGCCAAACGCCCTGCACGATGTCTACTTGATCTGCCGCCTCTGGAATGGGATTGCGGCGGCTCAATTCCTGAATTAGTGGCTCCAGCGTTTGTTTGTAGAACTGCGCTTTTTGACCCAATGAATCCGCATCCCGCTGCTCAACCAGATGCAGCAGGGTTTGCTTGAGGTCGTCGGTGCTTTGGTGGGTTAAGTCTTGCATTTGAGGGGGGTCGATCGCTACTGATATTTAGTATGAAGCAGTTAGCAATTAGCGATTAGCACGGTGTGCAGATTGATGGCTCGGTGTGCAGATTGTTATGCAGCTAAGTCCTTGGTGGAGACAATCGTTTGAAAGCTACTTGTAGAAGAAAGTTTGCCTACCGAGATCCCGGACATCTGGTAGGCATTCTCAATCGGTTCCTGATTTCAACTAAACTGCTTCTGCTAACTGCTTATTGAAGGCTTCACAATCAATTTCGTAATCCCGGAACAGTTCCTTCAGAGTAGTCTCACTTGTTTCAGGAAGCCGAACTAAACCCCACAATAGATGCTCAGTTCCGATCGATTTCTTACCCTGAAGCCGAACAATTTGCAAAGCAAGCTCCAGAACAAATTTACATTGTGGGCTAAACTTCACATTCTCGCGGGATTCAAAAGAGTGTTCATTAGTTTCAATGTCTAACGTTACACCGTTGGCTCGAAGCAACTGAGCAGAGGTTGTGGTTGGATCAGCTAGCAAACCAGCAAACAAATGTTCTGGTTCAACTTGGGAATTTTGTAATCGTACTGCCTCGTTCCGAGCGAAATTGACTGCATTGATTGCCTTCTCAGTGAACCGCTCGAACCCAAACTCGAAGCCAAAGAAATTTTTGACTCGCTCAACTACTGTTTGCATAGAGTTCTTAGCCTCATAAATGAAAACGTCTTCAATTGCGACGTTAAACAGACTGGCAAGTTTGAAAGCCATGTCTAAGCTAGGATCGAACTTGCCAGATTCAAACCCATTAACCGCCTGACGACTCACTCCTAATTCTCTGGCAAGGTCAGACTGTGACCATTGATGCAGTTGTCGAAGTTCTTTCAATCGGTTTTTCATGGATTTGCCTGCTCTCTGTCAAGTATCACTTTACATTAGAGCAAAACAGAACGTCAAGTGCAGCTTGACAAAACCGTCTGTGGTATTGTTTGAAGTAGCTGAAACTCTCACCCCAAACGCAGCATAACAACCCTGCCGGAGCGGACTTACAGGAGATCTTGGTTGTGTTGCGAAGGTTACTTGCAGCCGCTCAGCAGGAACGATGGCTAGAATACCCATTGTCCTGTGGGATGGGTATCTTGCCCCGTCCAGACCGGGCGGGCAGGATGCCCACCCCACAAGGAGTTGGAGGAATGCGCATACCGCGTGGTTAGCCATTAGCGATTAGCTAGAGGCTTTTTAACTTTGTTGCTTGCCGCTCCAGTGACCCTCTGGTAGATGTACGCCATTGAGTTGGTGAACCTGTGCTGGCGTCATCACGTAAACCCACGCCCTGCCCAATGACTCTCCTTCAGGGCTAAACACCTCGATCGCCACCCGATCGTACTCATTTCCACCCCCCCTTCCACATAGCCCTCCAATTCATCTAGGGCAACCAGTACCGCTGGGTCGGCAAAGGTCAACAGCATCCCATAAACAACTTGATCCCCAAACGTCATTGCCGGATACCCCATCGGCAAGTCATAGAGCTGTCCATAGGCGATCGCCGATCGCTGCGCCACCACTTTGCCCTCACAATACTCTGAATAATACAGCTCTCCTGGTTTCAAGCTGCCATAGACGAAGACAGAAACAGTCTGGACCGATTCGACGGGAAAACACATAGAAGGAATTGTTGTAAATACTCATGCCCAAGCTAACCACCAATCGCTAATTGCTAATTGCGAATCCCTTAAAAAATAACTACCACCAAACTCCCTGACCCATCCACTAACTCTTAGAATGATTAAACAACCCCAACCAGAGGAGTTTCGGCTGTGGATCGTTACAATCCCATTGCGATCGAGGAAAAGTGGCAACAGCATTGGCAAGCCCAAGGGTTAGACAAAACCCCAGAGGCGCAGGATAAGCCCAAGTTCTATGCGCTGTCGATGTTTCCCTATCCCTCTGGCAATCTGCACATGGGGCACGTCCGCAACTATACGATTACCGACGTGATCGCTAGAGTGCATCGGATGCAGGGCTATCGGGTGTTGCACCCAATGGGCTGGGATGCTTTTGGGTTGCCTGCGGAGAATGCGGCGATCGATCGCGGCGTACACCCCGCCAAGTGGACGTATCAAAATATCGCCCAGATGCGATCGGAGTTGCAGCGCTTGGGATTGTCCTATGACTGGGAGCGGGAGGTGGCGACCTGTTCTCCCGATTATTACCACTGGACGCAGTGGATTTTCTTGGAATTCTTTAAAGCTGGGTTGGCATACCAAAAGGAATCGGCGGTGAATTGGGACCCGATCGACCAGACGGTCTTGGCAAACGAACAGGTGGATAGCCAGGGGCGATCGTGGCGATCGGGGGCATTGGTGGAGCGACGATTGTTGCGCCAGTGGTTCCTCAAGATCACGGACTATGCTGAGCAATTGCTGACGGATTTGGATCAGTTGGATGGCTGGCCCGATCGGGTGAAGCTGATGCAAGCCAACTGGATTGGTAAATCCACGGGGGCACAAGTCAGTTTCAAAACCGAGGCGGGGGACGAATTGCCCGTGTTTACCACCCGTCCCGATACGTTGTGGGGGGCAACCTTTATGGTGTTGTCGCCAGAGCATCCCTTGGTGGATGCCTTGACCACGCCAGAGCAAGCTGAGGCGATCGCTACCTACAAAACCGCTGCCGCCGCCAAAAGTGAGATCGATCGCACCGCCGACGATCGCGACAAAACTGGCGTCTGGACAGGCAGCTACGCCATCAATCCAGTCAACGACGAACGTATCCCCATCTGGATTGCCGATTATGTGTTGGTGGAATATGGTACGGGGGCGATTATGGCGGTTCCTGCCCACGACCAGCGAGACTTTGAGTTTGCCCGGACGTTCAACTTGCCAATCAAGGTGGTGATCCAGCCGAGCGATCGCCCCCTCGACGCTGCCACGATGACGGAAGCCTATGCCCAGGATGGGGTCATGGTCAATTCCGAGGCACTGAACGGCATACCCGCAGGCAAAGGTGAAGGACAGAGTGTGCTGGCGGCGGTGCAGTGGCTGGAGAAAACAGGTCGAGGCAAGGGCATGGTCACCTATCGCCTGCGGGACTGGTTGATTTCTCGCCAGCGCTATTGGGGAGTGCCGATTCCGGTAATCTATTGCCCAGAGTGTGGCATTGTCCCGGTGCCCGATGCCGATTTGCCCGTGCGTCTGCCAGAGGATGTGGAACTCACCGGACGGGGAGCTTCGCCTTTGGCAGGGTTAGAGTCGTGGTTAAACGTGCCCTGCCCCAGTTGTGGCACTCCGGCTCGACGGGAAACTGACACGATGGACACCTTCATTGATTCCTCCTGGTATTTTTTGCGGTTCACCGATGCCCGCAATGGCAATCAAGTGTTTGACCCGGCGATCGCCAACGATTGGATGCCCGTCGATCAGTACGTTGGCGGCATTGAACACGCAATTTTGCACCTGTTGTATTCGCGGTTTTTCACCAAGTTTTTGCGCGATCGCGGCGTGTTAAATTTCAGCGAACCCTTCAAACGCTTGCTGACTCAAGGCATGGTGCAGGTTTGACCTACATGAACCCCAACAAGAGTGGCAAGGATCGATTTATCCCTTCCCACACGGTTGATCCAGCCAACCCGATCGACCCGGAGACGGGGGAAGCGCTGACGGTCTCCTACCAAACCATGTCCAAGTCCAAATACAACGGCGTCGCCCCGCAGGAAGTGATCAGCAAGTACGGGACGGATACTGCCCGCATGTTTATCCTATTTAAAGCTCCACCGGATAAGGATTTGGAGTGGGACGAAGCCGATGTGGAAGGACAATTTCGCTTCCTCAACCGAGTTTGGCGATTAGTCATGGAGCACAAGGAAACAATCAAGGATGAAGGCGATTCATCGACTCCAACCAAGGCAGAAAAGACATTACGCTATGCCATCAACTATGCAGTCAAGGAGATTACAGAGGATCTGGAGGGGGATTACCAGTTCAATACGGCGGTGTCAGAGTTGATGAAGTTGAGCAATGCACTGGCAGATGCGGAGTGCAAGACCTCCACCGTGTACGCGGAAGGGATTGAGGCATTGCTGAAATTGCTGGCTCCGTTTGCCCCCCACATCGCGGAGGAATTGTGGCATGAGTTGGGGCATTCGGACTCAATTCACCATCAGGCGTGGTTGACCTACGACCCAGCCGCGTTGGTGGTGGATGAGATTTCCCTGGTGATCCAAATTATGGGCAAGACCCGTGGGACGATTCAAGTCCCCGCTCAAGCCGATGCCGCGATGCTAGAACAGTTGGCGCGAGAATCGGAGATCGCCCAGCGCTACATTGCCGATAAGTCGGTCAAAAAGGTAATCGTTGTGCCCGGAAAGCTAGTGAATTTCGTCGTGGCACAATAGCAAGTTCCCCGGCTTTTCAAAAAGCCGGGGAACTGACAGCAGAGAATGAACGTTAGAAGCTGGGGTCGTGTTCCTCATCCCAACACGCTTCGTCGCGCCAAGTCCGCCCGGTGTGTTCACAGGAATCGGCAGAGTTTAACCAGGGGATGGAGGTGGGATGGTCGATCGCCGCTTGAGATTCCACAACGGGTTGTAGCACTTTGACCAGAAATAACAGCATCCCTCCTCCAACTGCGAGGGTTAACAATACGAGAAAAGTCACTGTTTTTTGTAGATAGTGGGGATCGTCTGATTGTAGTCGCTGAACTGAGCGGCGTTCTCGTCCAGCGAGAACCACAAGATAAATTCCTCGCCCAATCCAAGGAATCGACAAACGAACATCCACCGGATGCTTTCGCCAGGAAAAATATTGAAATGCCTGCTGAAGTGCATCTAATTGCTCATCAGTAAACGTGGCGAGAGTAGCAGGTGGAATGCGGTTTACTACTTGCTGAAAGGAAGAATTGGCTTTTGAAGCGTGCGTCATGGGGACAAATTGAGGCAGCGGACATTTGCTTAATTAGCCAAATTTTAAATGGGCAGAATGGGGAATTCCATCAGAGGAAATCGAGTTAAATAGATAAGGCGCCAAGACTTATATTTATCCAGGGTTTGAGCGATCGCCGCCCTTTTGGTTAATCCAAACTAAATGAAGTTAACCCTTCACATTCATCCTGCAATTTAGCTGGTTTCTAGTCGTTTCAGACTATTCATGGATCTAAAGGTTTAGAAGTCAAATTCATTTAACTTTTAAGTCATTTAACCACAACCTAGGAATTTATACGGTTGCACCATTTTTTTTGCTTGGCAAGGCAAGGTGGACTATGGCTGTTATGGCTTTAACCTAGAGGACTGTATCTGCATCGCCAAAAACCCTTAGCAACCATCCTCCTCAATTAATCTTTCTTTAGGAAGATGAATAATTAAGTGCAAAAATTTAAACTTGAAGCACGAGTTTCTATAAATTTTCAACCTATTGCTACTACAACTATGTCTGCTACGAGCAACCCTAGAAGAGATCGTATTCTAGTTGTCGATGATATCCCAGATAACCTATTTCTAATTAAAGCGATCTTAGACGACGAAGGCTATGAGATTCAGTTGGTCTCTGACGGCATAGCCGCCTTAGACCAGATCAACCAAACTCCACCCGACTTGGTTCTACTAGATATTATGATGCCGGGAATGGATGGCTATGAGGTTAGCGGTAGAATCCGTCAAAGCACCAAGCTTCCCTACATTCCCATTCTTTTGATTACGGCACATGGCGAGTCTAGTTTAGTCCGTGGTCTAGATAGTGGAGCGGACGATTTCATTCGTAAGCCGCTAGATGTGGATGAGCTATTGGCACGGGTACGATCGCTGCTTCGCCTCAAGCATACGATCGATGAACGAGATGCCATTGCCCGTCAGCGCGAAGATTTTATTTCTCGCCTAACCCACGACCTACGAACTCCCCTGGTAGCGGCTGATCGAATGCTCAACCTAATGCGACAGGAAGCATTTTGCCCCATTTCTCCTGAGATGACGGAGGCGATCGACGCCATTGTCCGTAGCAATAAAAATTTGCTGCAAATGGTCAATACCCTTCTAGAGGTGCATCGCCACGAGGCAGGCAATAAGGTGTTAACCGTCGCTCCCTGTGACTTGAAAACGGTTATTCAAGATGTGGCACAGGAACTGGCTCCGTTGGCTGAAGAAAAGGGGCTCTCTCTCAATCTGCACCTCCAAGACAACGGCGACAGTCAGACGGGGGTGGTTATGGGCGATCGCCTGGAACTGCGACGGGTGATCACTAACTTAATTGGCAATGCCATTAAATTTACCGATAGTGGGTGGATAGATATTCACCTTTCAACCTCTGACAATCAAACGCCTCCCCAATGGGTGGTTATAGAGGTTAAGGATACGGGACCTGGCATTCCACCCGACGATCGATTGATCTTGTTTGAACGGTTTAGACAGGGAAACCACAAACGGGCTGGAAGCGGATTGGGGTTACACCTGTCGCGGCGCATTGTAGAAGCCCATGAGGGGACGATCGCCGTTAATTCTGAGATGGGTAAGGGCAGTGCGTTCACTATCCGGATACCCAAAAAACCGTAGGGTGAAGGTCCTATCAGGGCGTGATCAATCGGGCGACCCATCGCACCAGACCCTGGTTATGATTAGCTTAGTTATCACTATATCTCTAAGGACGGAATTAATTCTGTCAGAGGATATGTCATTAGATTGCTGACGCAGAAAAAAGAGATTTAGTATAGTTCTCTACAAGCTAAATTCTTCTTAGTAAGAAATTGCAGTAGTAATTTTATTTTGCGTCGATAGGTTCTAGAGTATGACGGTATCTATGATGACAAGTGGACAGATGGAGCGCATGCTCTCCCAGCGCATTCAAGCTTTATATCGCAACAGTCTTGGACATCAACCTGGAAAGGTCACCTGTCAACTGTTTGAGTCTAAGGTGGCGATCGTAATTGAGGATTCCATTACTCCACCAGAGCAACTCCTTGCCGAACAGGGTCAACGCGACCTCGCCGAACAAATCCGATCGGGCTTGGACGATGTGATTCAACCTCAAATCAAAGACCTGATCGAAGAAATTCTCAATGTGTCTGTGCTCGATCTGTTGACCGACGCCACATTAGACACTGGGCGAACTGGAATCATTGCCATCCTGACGGACGTACCTGAGGTGAGCAATCCTACCAATATTCCTAAGGTGAAAAAGAAGTAGTCATTGCAGAGGATAAATGATTGATGACGAAGTAGGGTAGTCCTAAACTTGTAATGATTTTTGGTGGGGCGGGCGGCGCCCGCCCCACCAAAAATCATTACTCAAATACCACTACCCGGATTAGATAATAGTTGTTTGGTTGATTAAATTTCTTTGAATGGCAATGACTGCGGCTTGAGTGCGATCGCGCACATCTAACTTCTGCAAAATCGCATGAACGTGGACCCGAACTGTCCCCGGTGCAATGTATAGCATTCGGGCGATTTCCTGGTTGGTTTTACCATCTGCAATCAAAGCCAAAATTTCTTGCTCTCTGCGGGTGAGAACGGCGGGTGATTTGTCTAGATCGCTGGCTGACAGACCATTAGTATTATTCTCAAAGGCAGCCCGAATTTCAGTCGTAGCCGTAGAATCCCACCAAGATGCGCCCGCCGCGACTGATTGGATCGCAAGAATCAATGTGTGTGCTGGTGCCCCCTTGAGGCAATACCCTTGGGCTTCAACTTCAATAATGCGGTTGATCAACGTTTTTTGTGTATGGGAAGTGAGTACTAGAACCGGCAGGTGGGGGGATAACTGTTTAATCTGCCGACAGGCTTCGACTCCGCCCAGACCCGGTAAACCCACATCTAGTACAACAATATCGAGGGAGTGGGATCTGACCATTTCGATCGCCGTTTCTCCATCTTCCGCTTCTGCCACAATTTCTAGTTCTGGTTCTCGCTCTAGCCGTACCCGTAAGCCGAGCCGAAAGAGTTCATCATCTTCAACTAGAAGAATTTTGAGGGGTGGAGATGCCATCTTATGCAAGCCCGGAAGGATCATAGGGAAACGTCGGTAGCCGAAAGGCAAAGCTTGCCCCCGCCAGTTGCCGATTCTCTGCCCAAATTGTACCGCCGTGGGCTTCAACAATTTGGCGAGATAGGTAAAGTCCTAATCCTGAACCTTTTGCTTGGCGATCGCTCTGCCCCTGGTAAAACCGCTCAAACAGGTGGGGAAGTTCATCGGGTCTGATGCCTGCCCCATTGTCCAAGATCTTAACAGTTTGATGGGAAGCGCCGGGTTCTAGAGCAACCTCAACCCGTTCACCACGGGGAGAGTGGTTGATGGCGTTGGTTAGCAAGTTTGTCATGACGCGCTGGAGTTGTAGGGCATCGGCTTTCACCCAGAGAAATTGTCGAAAATCAGATGTTCCATGATGCAAGGAAATATGAACCCGACGACTAGCGGCTAAGTCAGTCATTGATGTCGTCACCTCTTCTACAATTTCCACCAAATTGACGGGAACTAGATGAAGTTGCAACCCCTCATTGTCATTTCGGTAGACATCCAATAAGGTTTCTACCATTTGTAAAGTGGTGCGATGGCTCCGTGCCATGGTCGCCAATACACTGTGTTGCTTGGGTTGAACCAAACCAAAACTGCCGTGCTGAAATGCTTTGAGAGTTTCGATCGCCCCCAGCAACGGTGTCTTTAAATCATGGGTCAGCGTTGAGGCAAAATCCTCTCGAATGCTGGCTAACTTTTCCTGGGCTTTCAGTTTGGCTTGCTGTTGCAATACGGTTTGTTGGTATAAGCGATTGCGATCGCTGAGTACTCCCGTCACGATTAGGGCTAAGGTGGCAATCAGGCGGCTAGCGATCGTTGGAGCTTCGACAATTTCAATCCCTGGAAACCAGATATTGACTAAAGTAAGTACACAAGCAATCAATGTGGTCTGAAACGTGATTCTGCGACTTAAATAAGTACTCGCTAGCAGAATGGGACCAATGTAAAGATAGCCAAATACATAGTCAGGTGGAGTTGAAAACTCTAAGGATAAAACTATGACCAAGAGTCCTACTACCAACCAAAATATTCTTAAATGTCCCATTTGTGTATACAAAGCGTATCGAAATTTCAGCATTTGACTATTGGATTAAATAGACTGGAATAAATAGACAATTTTTGAATAAATCCTATTTCAACCAGCTTAGCCAAACCCGCTCGACATAGCCATTCTATTTGAGTGATGAAACTCTGCTGCTCCAGATCCCCGGCTTCTCGGAGAAGCCGGGGATCTGTGCATTTGCCCTTGATTTAAGATCGCCATATTTGCTATTCCAGTCAATGCATCCTGCGTTTAGATATCGATCTGTATTTATAGATATAGAAGGATCTAAACACTTTCTAAACACTCACTCCTATGGACTATATCAACAATCCAAAAAGCTCGATAAACGCTACTCTATACCTTGTAATTCTTGAGTCAAGGTTTCATTATCAATAGGTAATTGTCATTTTCTATTGGTTATTCGTACAAATGGAGAGCTAACCCTCAACACATGACGAATGACAAACATCATGCTCAATACTAAATTCAACAAAAATCATGTTGCAAGGATGGATTCAAATTGCATTGACATTGCTGATTGTAGGGGCGATTACTCCGTTCTTCGGTCGGTACATAGCACGGGTGTTTATGGGACAACACACGGTTCTTGATCCGCTGATTAATCCGGTAGAACAAGCTATTTTCTCACTGAGCGATGTCCGTACACGGGAGGAGATGACAGGCTGGCAATATATCCGAGCGGTGCTCTACAGCAACTTGGTGATGCTGGTGCTGATCTATCTGATTTTCATGCTTCAGGGTGCACTGCCGTTTAATCCTACTAATTTAGGTGCGCCCTCCTGGGATTTGGGGTTGCACACCGCCATTTCCTTTGTGACGAATACGAATCAACAGCATTATTCTGGCGAAACAACCTACAGCTATTTCAGTCAATTTGCTGCCTTGGGATTCATGATGTTCACGTCGGCGGCAACGGGGATTGCGGTGGCGATCGCCTTCATTCGCGGACTGACGGGCAGACCACTCGGTAACTTCTATGTCGATCTGATTCAATCCATTACTCGGATTTTGCTACCCATCAGCGTGGTGGGTGCGATCGTCTTTATTGCCGCCGGGATGCCGGAGACCTTGGCAGGTACGGTCGTTGTGCCCACGTTAGAAGATCCGGGGATTAGTCAGGCGATCGCCCGTGGTCCTGTCGCCCACTTCGAGATCATTAAGGAATTGGGCGAGAATGGCGGCGGTTTCTTTGGAATTAACTCGGCGCATCCGTTTGAGAACCCGAATGGATTCACAAATCTAATCGAATTGGTGGCAATTCTCTCGATTCCAACCTCATTGATTATCACCTACGGCATCTTTGCGAATAATTTGAAGCAAGCCTGGTTGGTATATAGCATTCCATTTGCAATCTTGGTGGGATTTATTATCCTGACGGCGATCGGGGAATATCAGGGAAACCCAGCGGTCAACGCACTGTTGGGAGTTGACCAGGCAGTGAATTTAGAAGGCAAGGAAGTTCGATTTGGCTGGGCACAATCTGCTCTGTTTGCTGTGTTTACGACGGCAAGTATGTGTGGCGCGGTCAACAGTTTGCACGATTCCTTTATGCCCAACGGTGGCTTTGTCACCTTGTCTAATATGTTTTTGCAAATTGTCTTTGGGGGGCAGGGAACGGGAACGGCGTATCTGTTTGCCTATCTGATTTTGGCGGTGTTTGTCACTGGTTTGATGGTGGGACGAACTCCCGAATTTCTAGGACGCAAGATTGAAAAACGGGAAGTGGTTGTTGGCAAGTTTTTTGATTTTCTTGGTACACCCGATCGCTATTCTGATTCCAGCCGCCATTACCCTGGCATTCCCCCAACAACTGGCGGGAATCAGTAATCCCGGATTTCATGGACTCTCCCAGGTGATTTACGAATACGCTTCTGCGGCGGCAAACAACGGCTCTGGGTTGGAGGGGTTAGGTGATGCCACGCTCTGGTGGAATTTGAGCGCCAGTTTCAGCCTGCTGGCAGGGCGCTACATCCCGATCGTGGCATTGCTGCTTTTGGCAGACAGCATGTCCCGCAAGCAATCCGTTCCGGCAACGGCTGGAACCCTGCGGACGGATACGGGGTTATTTACTGGTGTGACAGCGGGTGTGATTTTGATCTTGGGCGCACTCACTTTCTTTCCGGTGTTGGCATTGGGTCCGGTGGCAGAGGCATTTCAAATTGCGAGAGGAATTGGGTGAGCACCACTATGAAATCAGATACACGTCCAAACCAAATGCCGAGTGGTCGTCGAGACGATCGCAAACACACTGCAAAAGTCGATCGTACTGGACTTTACCAACGCGCCATTCGAGAATCGTTTGCCAAGTTGAATCCACGGGTGGCGGTGCGTAATCCAGTCATGTTTGTGGTGTGGTTGGGAACGATCGTTACTCTACTGACAACCATTAATCCGAATCTGTTTGGTCCGGTTCAGGCAGGAGCGGGGCAACAGCGATTACTGAATGGCATCATTACGCTCATTCTGTTTTTCACGGTTTTGTTTGCTAATTTTGCGGAGGCAGTTGCCGAGGGACGGGGAAAGGCACAGGCAGATGCCTTGCGATCGACCCGTTCCGACACTGTTGCCCGTAAAATTCTACCGGACGGCAAGGTGCAGGAAGTCAACTCGACTGAGTTGCGCCGGGGCGATCAGGTGAAGGTGATCGCGGGAGACATGATTCCGGCGGATGGGGAGGTGATCCAGGGCATCGGTTCGGTGGATGAGTCAGCCATCACCGGGGAATCGGCTCCCGTGCTGAAACAACCGGGAACTGACATTGCCAGTTCTGTTACTGGGGGAACCCGCTTGCTCTCCGATGAGCTAATGGTGAGAATTACCTCTGATCCGGGACAAGGATTTATCGATCGAATGATTTCCCTGGTGGAAGGAGCCGAGCGCACCAAGACACCCAACGAAATCGCCCTGACGGTACTACTGGCAGTGCTAACGCTGGTGTTTTTGATTGTTGTTGCCACGACCCCTTCGCTTTCTGGCTACATTGCCAGCTTCTTAGAGAGTGCAGTTGGAACGGCAGCAGGCAATAGCTTGCGCTCTGGAACCAGTATTGCCATTTTGATTTCCCTCTTGGTGGCGCTGATTCCCACAACGATCGGCGGGTTGTTGAGCGCGATCGGCATTGCCGGAATGGATCGGGTGGCACAGTTCAACGTGATTGCCACCTCTGGGCGTGCCGTGGAAGCCTGTGGTGACGTGAATACGCTCGTTCTTGATAAAACGGGGACTATCACATTGGGCAACCGCTTGGCAGATGAATTCATTCCGGTAAACGGTCACACCCCAGAGGACGTTGCCCAGGTTTGTTTGGCAGCCAGTGTGTTTGATGAAACCCCAGAGGGGCGATCGATCGTGCAACTGGCTCAAAAGCTTGGTGCCAAAGTAAATTGGGACGGTTTGCCCGCAGAAGGGATCGAGTTCTCTGCCCGGACTCGCATGAGTGGGACAGATCTTGATGGCAAGGAATACCGCAAGGGAGCAGTGGATGCGATCAAAGGGTTTGTGCGATCGCGCGGTGGTCAAGTCCCAGCAACGCTGGACGAAGCCTACGAGCGCGTATCCCGCTTGGGTGGAACGCCTTGGCAGCGTGTCAAGGCAATGACATTTACGGCGTGATTTACCTGAAAGATATCGTCAAACCTGGATTGCGAGAGCGCTTTGATCAACTGCGCCGCATGGGGGTAAAAACCATCATGCTCACCGGAGACAACCGGATTACAGCCTCCGTGATCGCCCAAGAAGCAGGGGTTGATGATTTCATCGCCGAAGCCACTCCTGAGGACAAGATCGATGTGATTCGTTCAGAACAGGCTCAGGGCAAGCTGGTTGCGATGACTGGAGACGGCACGAATGATGCCCCTGCTCTGGCTCAAGCCAATGTGGGGTTGGCAATGAATTCGGGCACCCAGGCTGCCAAAGAAGCCGCCAACATGGTGGATTTAGACTCTGACCCAACCAAATTGATCGATTTGGTGACGATCGGCAAACAATTGCTGATCACCCGTGGAGCCTTGACCACTTTCTCCGTTGCCAACGACATCGCTAAATACTTTGCGATTATTCCCACCATCTTTGCAGCGGCGGGGATTGGGGCATTAAACATCATGGCGTTAAAAAGTGCACAGTCGGCGATCGTCTCTGCCCTGATCTACAACGCCCTGATCATCCCAGTGCTGATTCCGCTGGCACTGCGAGGCGTCCAGTTCCGTCCCCTCACCGCCGATCAGTTATTGCGACGGAATATTTTGATCTACGGATTAGGTGGAATTATTGCGCCCTTTATTGCCATCAAGGCGATCGATTTGCTGTTGCCGTTGTCTTAGCCAATGGTCATTGGTCATCTGGGAACCCCCGATGACCAATGACATCACCCTCAACCTCAAACCCATGAACCGCAAACACTCCCTGTATTTATTTCTAGCTCTTTGCTTCAACCTAGTTGTTGCACCGATGGTCTATGCCGCCAGCAGTAATGAGTTTTCCCGCTCCCAAGCCTGGTCATTAGGGCTACTGGGGTTGGGAACTGTGGCGCTTGCCATCTATCTATTCTTTGTCATGTTTGCACCGGAGAAGTTCTAATGAGTTTTGCACGTGAGGCAGGTAGAGCCATTCGATCTACCCTGGTATTGTGGGTGTTTACCGCCCTGATCTATCCGCTGGTGATGGTGGCGATCGGGCAAATCGCCTTCCCCTTTCAAGCCAATGGCAGTCTCTTGACGAATGCTGAAGGGGAATCCGTCGGTTCAGCCCTGATTGGGCAACCGTTTGTCAGCGATCGCTACTTCAATAGTCGTCCCAGCACCACTGGCTACAGCACGGCTGACCCAACCAACGATGAGGCTGGTGTGCTCAACACAGGTGTGTCGGGGGCGAGTAATTTGGCTCCTTCTAATCCTGACTTGATTACGCGGGTTGAGGAAACGATCGCCCAATTGCAGCAGGCAGACATCCGACCCACCGCCGATCTGGTCTACACCTCCGGCTCCAGTCTCGACCCCCACATTACCCCAGAGGCAGCCCGTGCCCAGATCGATCGGGTGGCGGCAACCCGCCAACTTGACCCTGCCCAACTGGAGGAGTTGATTCAACAAAACACCGAAGGTCGTAGTTTAGGGATTTTTGGTGAACCGGGGGTGAATGTGTTGAAGCTCAACTTGGCATTGGATGCAGCTCTGTAGGTTGGCGTTGAGCACAGCGAAACCCAATGGTAATAAACTCGTTGGGTTTCGTTCAGTGCTGGTTGCAGCACTTGTAATTGACTTTAGATTCTATGTACCAGTCATCAAATCCCTCCCCTGACAGCACTTACCTCCGTCCTGCCCGGCGTGGTAAGCATAAGATCTTTATTGGCATGGCTCCCGGCGTGGGTAAAACCTACCGAATGCTGGAGGAAGGACACCGTCTTCGGCAAGAAGGGATCGATGTTGTGGTTGGATTGCTTGAAACCCATAACCGCCAGGAAACCGCACAACGGGCAGAAGGGCTAGAGATGGTGCCTCGCCAGCAGATCAACTGTGCTGGCACTGTGCTGTCTGAGATGGATACAAACGCGATTTTGGCGCGTCAGCCGCAGCTAGCGTTAATTGATGAACTGGCACATACCAATGTTCCCGGTTCTGAGCGGGAGAAACGCTATCAGGATGTGGAAGTGGTCTTGGCGGCGGGGATCGATGTGTTTTCAACGGTAAATATCCAGCATCTGGAGAGTCTGAATGATCTGGTGGCTCGGATTACCGGGGTGGTGGTGCGGGAGCGTGTTCCTGATCGCCTTCTAGAAGAAGCCGACCAAGTTGTCGTGATTGATGTCACCCCAGAAACCCTAGAAGAACGATTGAAGGACGGGAAAATCTATGCTCCCGAAAAAGTTGACCAATCCCTGCAAAACTTCTTCCAACGACGCAACCTGATCGCCCTGCGGGAACTGGCACTACGAGAAGTCGCCGACAACATTGAGGAAGAGGCGCTGGAGGAGGCATCGAATGGAGCGAAAACAGATGCTCCGTTTTGTAGTATCCATGAACGAGTTCTGGTGTGCGTCTCCACCTATCCCAACGCCATGCAACTACTCCGTCGGGGGGCGCGAATTGCCGGGTATATGCACGCCCCCCTTCTATTGCCTGTTTGTTGACGATCCAGACCGATTTCTCACCAAAACAGAGAGTTTGCACATTGAAACCTGCGAACGACTCTGCAAGGAATTTGGTGGCGAATTCGTGCGTGTCACCAGTAATGACAAGGCGAAGGCGATCGCCGATGTCGCCCAAACCTACTACATCACTCAAATTGTCATTGGCGAGAGCCAGCGATCGCGATGGCGATTGATGCTACGCGGCTCACTGACTCACAACCTGTTGCGATCGCTAAAAAATATTGATGTTCACATCATCGCCACCGACAAGACTAGTTAGGACTGTGGATTAATTAAAACCAGATTTTTAAGTTTTGGGTTTTATTAAATTCAGGCTCCCTAGGGTCGAATCCCTTTCACCATCCAAATCGATTGGGGTTGATAGCCCAGTCTTTCGTAGAGTTGTAGGGCGGGTTGGTTAGTTTGAAAAACTTGTAAGCCAATCTGTCGATCGCCCCGTGCCTTTGCCCACGCCTCTGCCTGTCGCATCAACGCTGAGCCAATGCCACAACGACGATGGGCAGGATCAACATACACCAGAAAAACATGGGCGTGGCGATCGCCCTGAATTTGGTCAATGGCATTACCCAGCCAGAGACAGGCAATCGGTTGGCGTAATTGAAACAGCGATTGGGGAGTGGGACTTGCCACAGGTTCCACCCACCACAGGGGCGTATCGGTAGAAAAATATTGCTCGACCGTGTGAGCCAGGTGGGCGATGGGTTGACCCGCATACAACTCCTGGTAGGTGCGCTGCATAAATTTCACCAGCAACGCCCGATCGAGGGTGGAACCCGATCGCAACTCGTAGCCAGGAATTAAGGGTTCTGACACAGTAACCACTCAACAAGCGATGCAACAGAGTTTACCAGGGAGCTACCATGCCTAAATCGTCTGGAGTGCCCTGCACTAGAATTTTTAAGGACGACGGTAGCTCTGCGGCGGGAGCCGGAGTAATTGAGGAATCAAACTCCTCGATCGGCGCTGGAGCTGCCATATCTTGGGGCAAGAAGATCCGGGCGCTGACCGCGACCAGAGACAATACGAATATCAATACAACGATTAACGGTGCAATATACTGACGAAAAATTGCCATGATTTAGAAGAATTACAGTTGCGCTCTGTTTCTATCCTAAAGCGATCGGAGGGCAGCTTACCAAGTTAAATTTTGGGTTTATCCTCTGGGTCAATCGATCGCACCGGAGAACCATTCCAAGGGGCAAACCAAGGAAGCAGCAACAACCCTGGCACTGCTGCCACCAGAGTCAGTAGAAAAAACGATGACCAATCCGTCAGCTTAACAATTTCCCCCGCAGGAGCCACTAAAATATCGCGGCTCACCGCCATCAAACTCGACAATAGGGCAAACTGTGTCGCCGAAAACAGAGGGTTGCACAGGCTCATCAGAAACGCCACAAACGCCGCCGTTCCCAATCCGGCACAAAAATTCTCCACGTTGATCGCCACCACCATCAGGAGATAATTTTGTCCCACCGCAGCCAGGGCAAAGTACATCGCGTTACTAATGGCTTGCAATCCACCAAAAATCCATAGAGAACGGTAGATGCCAATTTGGCTGAGAATGGCTCCCCCCGCCAGTGCCCCCACGATCGTCGCCAGCAACCCCATCCCGCCTTGAATCGCGCCAATATCAGCTTGAGTAAACCCGGTTTGCAACAGAAACGGCGTTGCCATTGTGTTGACGAAGGCATCCCCCAACTTGTAAAGCACAATGAAAACCAGAATTAGTACTCCCCGTCCCCACCCCGATCGCTGAAAAAATTCCTGAAACGGTAGCACGATGGCATTGAGTAGGGTGCTGGGAGGGCGATCGATCGCAGGTTCCGGTGCCCAGAGGGTATACAGCAGACTCAACGCCATCAGCCCTGCCAACAGCAAGTACACCAGTTGCCACGGCAGGCGATCTGCCAAAATCAGCGCCAATGATCCGGTAACGAGCAGGGCAATCCGATAACCCAAAACGGCGATCGCCGCTCCTGCCCCCAGCTCTTGCGTTTCCAACACATCAATCCGGTAGGCATCGAAGGCAACATCTTGGCTGGCGCTGAAGAAGGCGATGATCACGGCATTGATCGCCAGCCACTGCAAGGCTCGGCTGGGCTGTTGCAGCGACATGGCGGCGATCGCCAGCGTCAACCCCACCTGCGTCACCACCAGCCACCCCCGGCGGCGTCCTAAAAAGGGAGGCACATAGCGATCGAGCAACGGCGACCAGAGAAACTTGAGGGAATAGGGCAAACCCACTAGGCTAAATAGCCCGATCGCGCCTAAATCAATCCCCTCCACCGTCATCCAGGCTTGCAGGGTGCGACTGGTAAGGAACAACGGCAACCCGGAGGCAAACCCCAATAACAGTAGAGCTGCCATCTTGCGGCTTTGAAAGACTTGTAGGATTGATTGAGGGGGTGGTTTCACTCAGGGAAAGCTCCGGTGCAGAGGGTAAAAACAGGACTAAAGTTTGCAGTTTACGCGAATTAGGTATAGTCAACAACCCGCAGGCGCAGCACGACCTGCCCCCATAAGTGTTAGATTACAGACTTCGTACAGCGTCCTGAGAGTTGGGGTGATTGGGCGGATGCAGAGCATACCCCCAATCACCCCACTGCACAAATCCTGAGTGGGCTAGATAGCGTATGGGCGATCGCGCCTAGCCACTGAACGGTTGGGAACAGCAAGGAGGTTGCATTGCTCCGCTCATTTGGATTCTACGGCATTGCTTTCTTTGGGATTATCCTATTGCGGTATTTTTTGGTGGCAGGAGGGACATACTGGTTCTTCTACTCCCCCATCAGCCGGTCGTTTGCCAACCCCGATTTACCCTATCGCTCTCCCGATCGGCGATCGATTCACCACGATATCCAACTCTCAGTGCTGTCGGCGGGGGTGTTTGCTCTGGCGGCAGCGTTGATCATGTCAGCTTATGGGTTAGGCATTA
>JAAUSV010000011.1 GCA_012032525.1 Leptolyngbyaceae cyanobacterium SL_7_1 | reverse complement strand
GGATTGGATTGGGGTGAGTGCTGGTGAAGGATGCTCAGATTCAAATACTTGGGCCACCAGTCTCGGTTTGACGGTCTATGACGAGCCTGAGTCTGACCTCCACCCGTAAACGGACATCCGTTTCCGCTGCTCATAGGTATCTCCTGTCGTTGGGAAACCGCTACTCTACGGTTGCAAACAGAGCGACCGAGAAAGCGATCGATTGCTTAAAACACTGATGGGTTTAATCATAATCGGTATGAGTTCGTTTTAGAAGAACTCTTAAGCTATTGTAATAAGGGCGATCGGACGGATACGAGGCAGTGGTACAAGGCGGTGGGCAAGGTGTGCGCAGGCAGAATAGTTTGTTGTGCTGCTGGGTTACTAGAGGAGGCATAGCCGGAAATTCATCTGGTAGTGCTCAAAGACTAAGCTCTGCAATACGGTAGCTCCACAACAATCGGAAAACGGTATGTATTCAGCGCTGTTAGGATAATTAAAATACTCGTACAAGAAAATTTTTATGCTCTGGCAACCGATAGAAGATTTATCATCAGACTGGCAAAGTTTAGCAAGCTCTGAGTTGCCACCTCTAGTAACTGTCTGGAATGAGCAAGCAGATCGTCTACGTCAATCTGGTGAGTTTCAAACTTTCAACGAGAAGTTACGTAGAGAAATAGCAATTGAAACTGGAATAATTGAGCGTTTGTACACAATAGATCGCGGCATCACTCGTCTGCTGATTGAGCAGGGAATTAATGAGTCCTTAATTCCTCATGGAGCTACAGACCGTCCGATCAAACAGGTAGTTTCTCTCATTAAAGATCAAGAGGCTGCAATTGAAGGACTGTTTGATTTTGTTGGTGGTCAAAGAACTCTATCAACTTCTTATATAAAGCAGTTGCATCAACTTTTAACTCAAAGCCAAGATAGCACAGAAGCTCTAGATCCACTCACAGAAAAAGTATTTCGTATTTCTCTAATAAAAGGTGACTGGAAAAGTCAACCTAACAATCCTCTGCGACTAGATGGTTCTGTTCATGAGTACTGTCCTCCTGAACAGGTCGTATCAGAGATGGATAGACTAATTGCCTTGCATCATCAACATCGTGACCAAAGAATTCCTCCTGAGATTGAATCTGCATGGTTACATCATCGATTTACACAAATTCACCCATTTCAAGACGGAAATGGTCGCGTTGCTCGTTGTTTAGCTAGTTTAGTGTTTATCCAAACTAGTTGGTTCCCTTTAGTTCTTACTCGTGATGATCGAGCAGTCTACATTGCAGCTTTGGAAGAGGCAGATCAAGGCCACCTATCTAGCTTAATTAATCTCTTTGCTAAAAGTCAAAAGCAAGCCTTTCTAAGAAGTCTTGGTCTGTCAGAGCAAGTACTCTCAGAGGCGCGACGAACTCAAGTTATTATTTCTTCTATCACCGAAAAGTTAAAACAAAATCAATCAGCGTCTATTCAGGAACGATGCAAGAAGGCTGAGAACTTTGCCTCAATCCTATTCAAGATAGCTTCTGGTCGCCTACAAGAGGTTGCCGATGAAATTAGGGTATCTGTCCAAAACTTCGTTGATGATGCACAAATTTTTGCGGTTCCTGCTCCTGTTGGTGATCCGCGCTCATATTACCATCGCTATCAAGTGGTGGAAACAGCTAAGCAGTTGGATTACTTCGCCAATCTTCGGAACTATCACACGTGGATTCAATTAGTTATTAATGTACAAACATCAACAACGCTTCTTCTTTCATTTCATGTTTTTGGGCACGAATATCGAGGATTATTGGTATGTACTGCATGTGCTTATCATAGGGATAGAGATGATTCTTCCGATGAAGGTGAACGCAATATTAGCAGTATCATTAGTGATATTCAATCTTTGACAGATTCTCCGTTTCAATTCTCTTACGCAGATGAAGAAGAGAATTTAATAGACCGCTTCAAGCAATGGTTAGAAGATGTAATTTTGACAGGCTTAGAGTATTGGAACAAAAGTATTTAAGGAGCAAGACATTATTGTGTGAGAAGCTGTGCAGCACAACAACCCGGCTGAGTGGACTGCCAAGAGATCCGGGATAAGGTTTGAAGGTTATTTGCAGCCGCTCAGCGAACCGTTATGCAGACATCATTCGTCTCTAACCCGATCGCCCGCCACCCGATTAATCCACCGCTGCAAAATCGGATTCACCAGTTCTGGAGCCTCATCCTGCGGACAGTGCCCCGCATTGGGTAAGGCAATAAACTCCTCTACTACCGGAAATTCGGCAAAGGCTCTGCCCAGATCGATCGGCTCCCACGGGTCATCCTCTCCCCACAGCACCAACACCGGGCACTGCATTTGCGGCAACAGATCCTCCGCCAACGGACCCTGGGAATAGCCCGTGAATGCCAAAAACACATCTGCGGCTCCTGTATCCAAAGCGGGTTGGTAGAGGAAATCCACCAGTTCATCTGTCACCGCATCGGCACGGGCGTAGGCTTGCAGCAAAATATTGCGAATCACCTTGGGCTTGGCAAGTTGGGAAAAGAAATAGTGCCCGATCGCCCGATTGGTCAACACTTTCTGCATCACCGGAGCCGACCAACGGCGATACCAGGGCAAGGTGGCGCGTTTGCGATCGTGCAACAATCGCAACGAGCAATTGATCATTACTACTCCTTGGATGCGATCGGGAGCGATCACCGCCGTTTGCAACGCCACGATACAGCCAATGGAATTTCCCACTAAGAAGGCGGGTTGCCCGACCACGGTTTGGACAAACGCGGCAACCTGATCGCCCCAGGTGTCAAAGGTATACTGCACAGTATGACTGGGGGAGGGTTTTTCGGAAAGCCCGAAGCCGAGCAGGTCGATCGCATAGACTCGATTGGTTTCTGCTAAAACGGGAATCGTCTTGCGCCAGTGGTCGCTGGATGCCCCAAAGCCGTGAATCAGCACGATCGCCGCGCCGCTGGTTCCGGCTTGCTGGTAGCGGATGGAGTAGCCGTTCCAGTCCCAGGTGTGGACGTGTACCGGGTGCAGGGAAGTGGATGTCATGGGCAAGAGCAGTAGTCTACACTAGGGGGAACAATGGGGAGCAGTCAGCCCACCGATCGAATCGCCGATCGCATCAGTTCAATGGCGAGGCTGTCCCTTTTAGTTTAGATGGATCTTTAATGGATTACGGTGGGCAGGAACCAGCAAGTGGGGCATTGCTGTCGTTGAGCGAACCCAGTGGGCAGTACACCGACTCCTGCTGCTGGATTGAGGTATTGGTGGATTGCCCCGGCGCACCCGATTTGTTTACCTACCGAGTGCCGCCAGAACTAGAGATTCATCCTGGCGATATTCTTAGCGTGCCATTTGGGGCGCAACAGGTGGGGGCGATCGCCATCCAATCCCTCCCCACCCCACCCAGCGATCTGGACGAATCCAGCATTCGCGCGGTGGAAGCCGTGGTCAGTCGGCGGTTCTTTCCCGATAGTTACTGGATGTTGCTGCAACGAGTTGCTAGCTACTACTGCACCCCCTTGATCCAAGTGGTGCGGGTAGCATTGCCGCCGGGGTTGTTGGGGCGATCGCAACGCCGCATCCGCCTGATTCCTAGCGCTTTACCTGCCAATCCAGAGGCGTTGCTGACTGCCGTTGCCCAGCAATTGCTCGATCGCCTGCGCCAGCAAAAGCAGGGAGATTATACCTGGCAATATCTCCAGCGGCAGGTGCGGGGAGCCAACCGGGGATTGCAGGAATTGTTGCGGCGCGGTTGGGTGGAGAGTTATTTGGAACCGCCCACAACGGTGCGCCCCAAATGGCAACAGGTGGTGACGTTGGTGACCTATCCGCCCACGCCCCTGTCCGATCGCCAACAGGAGGTGATCGACGTGCTCAAACGCCACGGCGGCGAAATCAGCGTTCAAGCGCTGCTGCAACTCTGCCGCACCAGCACCGCCACCCTCAAACGAATGCAGCAGGCGGGTTGGTTGCTGATCCACCAACGGGAAGTGCTGCGCACTGATGGCAGCCTTGCCCCACCCCCGGATGCGCCCCAACCCCTCACCCTTGATCAGGCGGCGGCAGTGCGGGCGGAGTCGCCCACCTCCCCCGGCTACCGCTCCCAGTTTCTGCTCCACGGGCGTCACTGGCTCCGGGGAAGACGGAAGTATATTTACAGGCAATCGCCCCCCATCCTGCAAGCCGGACAATCCGCCCTTGTCCTGGTGCCGGAAATTGGCTTGACGCCCCAATTGACCGATCGCTTTCGGGCGCGGTTTGGCGATCGAGTCCGGGTCTACCACAGCGCCTTGTCGGAAGGCGAACGCTACGACACCTGGCGACAAATGTTGCAAGGTACGCCCCAAATCGTGATTGGCACTCGCTCTGCCATCTTCGCCCCCTTGGCTAACGTCGGGCTAATCGTGCTCGACGAAGAACACGACGACAGCTTCAAGCAAAGCCAACCCGCCCCCTGCTACCACGCCCGCACCGTTGCCCAATGGCGGGCAGAACTGGCAAACTGCCCCCTCATCCTCGGCTCCGCCACCCCCTCGCTCGAATCCTGGGTCGCCCTCTCCCCTTCCCCCTCCTACCTCTGCCTCCCCACCCGCATCCACACCCGCCCCCTGCCACCGATCGACGTTGTAGACATGCGGGAAGAACTAGCTCAGGGCAACCGTTCTATGTTTAGTCGATCGCTGCAAACCGCGATCGCCTCCCTCAGCATTCAGCACAAACAAGGACTGCTATTTGTCCCACGGCGCGGACACAGCACCTTTGTCTCCTGTCGCAGTTGTGGGGAGGTGATTGGCTGTCCCCACTGCGATATCTCCCTCACCTACCACCAGCAGGAGAGCGGTTCTGCGTCCCTGCGCTGTCACTACTGCGGCTATGGGCGATCGCACCCCCCCAAATGCCCCAGTTGCGATTCGCCCTACCTGAAATACTTTGGCAGCGGCACTCAGCGGGTGGTTGAGGAACTGGAGCGGTTGTTTCCCAACTTGCGCTGTCTGCGGTTTGATAGCGATACCACGCGTACCAAGGGAGCACACCGGGCTTTGCTCAATCGATTTGCCCAAGGGGAGGCTGACTTGTTAGTAGGGACGCAAATGCTGACCAAAGGCATTGATCTGCCGCAAGTCACGGTTGTCGGCGTGATTGCAGCAGATGGGTTATTGCATCTACCCGACTACCGAGCCGGGGAACGGGCGTTTCAACTGTTGACCCAGGTGGCAGGGCGATCGGGACGGGGCGATACGCCAGGTCAAGTGATTATCCAAACCTACTCCCCCGATCATGCGGTGATCAAAGCCGTGCAGCGCTACGATTATGACGCCTTCATCACCGCCGACGCCCAACAACGCGCCGCGCTCCACTATCCGCCCTTTGGCAAACTGGCGCTGATCCGCCTCACCAGCATGAATCCTCAACGAGTTCAGCAAACCGCCACAGCTCTGGCAGATTACCTATTGCCGCGATTGCCCGCTGGAGCCGTTCTGCTAGGACCTGCCGCCGCCACGATCGAACGAGTTGCCCGACGTTACCGTTGGCACCTGTTGGTGAAAGTTTCGGGCAATTCTGAACCCGATTGGTCCTATTTAATGGAGTTGCGATCGCTCTGCCCCACGGAGGTGAGTCTTGCCCTCGATATTGATCCGATCGAGTTGCTGTAGGGGACAATTCTCAGGCGTATCTCTCAGGCGTATCAATGCGTCATTACCTCAGACCCTCACACTCCGCCTTCCCTCATCCCTCATCCTTCTTCAACACCGCAAACTGGTAGCAATTTTTCCCCATTTGCTTGGCTTGATACATTGCCAGATCGGCTTCCTGGAGCAGGGTCTCAATCGAGCCGCGATCGTCTTGATAGAGGCTAATGCCAATGCTAGTGCTCATGGGGATGGTGTATCCTTCGAGGGCAAAACTTTGGGAGAGGGTTTGGAGAATTTTCTCAGCCACCCGCGCGACGTCTTGAGTGGTGGGAATGGCGGGGAGCAGCACAACAAACTCATCCCCTCCCAGTCGTGCCACCGTGTCACTTCCCCGTAGGCATCGCGTCAACCGTTGGGCAACCGCCTTCAGCAGCAGATCGCCCATCAAATGTCCGTAGGTATCATTCACCTGCTTGAAACCATCCAAATCCAGAAATAACACTGCCACCAACTGATGGTGTTCGTGGGTGTTTTGTAGGGCGTGGTGAAGCCGCTCGTACAACAATTCCCGGTTGGGTAAGCCCGTGAGAGTATCGTAAAGTGCCATATATCGTAGACGATTTTCAACTTGCCGTAGCTCAGCGTTCGATCGCACCAACTCTTCCGCCGTGCGCCTTAATTCATCTTCTAGTTGTTTGCGTTGGGTAATGTCTCGAATCACGCCAACCAAAAACACGTTGCCTGCGGCATCACGGTGCAGCGATCGCTTGGTGGCAACGCGATAAGTCACTCCCCTCGCATCGGTAAATTCTTCTTCGGTTTCTTGCTTTTCTCCGTAGCGAAAGGTGAGGTCGTCCTGTTGCCAAAATTGCTGTGTTTGAGCAGCAGGAAAAAAATTAGATTCAGAGCGGTCAAGCAACTGCTCCAAGGGATGCCCAATCAACCGACAAAAGGCATCGTTGAGCACAATCCAGCGATGGTGGCGATTTTTCACAAAGACCGGATCGGGGATGGTGTTGATGATGGAATTGAGGAACTCCTTCGATTTCTTCAATTCCTCTTTTTGGTGGGCAAGGTAGCCCGTGATGGCGATCGTCGAACCAACCAATGCCACCATCGGCGGAATTAAAGGAATCCACCACCCGTGTAAAAAGACCAGATAGCACCCTCCTGCTAAGGTGGCGCTGGCCACCAACACCAAGATGGCAGCATGGGCGGGCGATCGCACCCGCCAACTCACCGCTGCCCCCAACCACGACCAAACAAAAATCCATCCGACCTCGATCGGGTCGGGCAACACTCGCAGCAAGGGACGGCGATCCAACGCCGCACTGAGGATTTGGCTGATGAAATTGGCATGCAGTTCCACCCCCGAAATCGGTTGCGTGGTGCGATTGATGCCGCTGCTGTAGGAGGTATAAAAAAAGTCTCGTAGACTCACTGCCGTGGAACCAATCAACACAATCCGATCGCGCAGCAACTCCGGCGAAACGCTCCCATCCAACACCGCTTGCAGGGCGACATGGTGAAACCGATGGGCAGGTCCACGCGGGTTGGCGAAAATCTGATATCCCCCTGTGTCAGCATTGACATAGCTACCATCATCAGGGCGAAGCCGCCCAAAGGTTTGCCCACCCAGCCTTAAATAGCCATGGCGATCGCTCGGTGTCACCCCTTCCTGCTTGAGATACAGCAATGCCAATTTGAGCGCAAAGCTTTCAGAATGTCCCTCTTGGGTCTCCCAAAACAACACAGCTCGACGCACCGTGCCATCCGGGTCAACCACGACGTTGTTAAATCCAACCTGCTGCTGTTGGAGCAAGAGGGGGGGGGCTTGCACCCCTCTGCTGGTATCATCGGCAATTTTCTGAATGCCAATTAGATTTGGCGTGGTTTCAAAGACTCGATTGAGGGCGGCTTGTCCGGGGTAGACTGGCAATTCTCGGTATAGATCTAGCCCGATCGCCCGGGGTTGGTGGGATTTAATCTCCTTTAATACCTCGGCTAAAATCGCATCGGGAATGGGCCACGAACCGATCTGGTTGATGTCTTGGTCACTGATGCTGATGATGGTAATTCGCTGATCGATTGCTTCCAAGGGACGGAGGCGAAACAATTGATCCACCGCTGCCAGTTCCACCGCTTGAAACAATCCCACCGATCGCAGCCCCGCGATCACTCCCGTTAAACCAATTGCAACCAAATAAACACGACTATTTCCCCACGCTTTGAAGCGACGTGGTTTTCCCAACTGACTCCAGCGTTTCTGCAATCGCCTCAATCCATTCAACAACCCTATCCTCGATTTGAATATCAGCGCTAGACCACGGTCATCACGGATTAGGATGCCCCTTTGACCGCCAATCCCGTCATTCCTTCATAGAATGATCATGATGCAGTGGTGCTCCAACTCTGCCCTTCTCTCTGCCCTTCTCTCTGCTCTTGTCTTCCCTCTCCAGGTTGGCAATTTTGATAAAAATAATCACTATATTAATCAGTCAATCGGCGATCCTTCTGTGAAGAGAGTGTTGATAGCCCGTGGATCCAATGAAGCTTCTGCAAACAAGGGGCGATCGCCCCTTGTTTGCGTTGCCAGGCGACGGAGGAACACGGTTCCCCTAGAACAGAACAGAGTATTGCAGCAATCGGAGCAATCAACTGGAGCAATCAACGTTGTCAACCCTCAAATCTGTATCCAACCCGGATGCGTTGACCAACAGAATTTCTTCAACATCTTCTTACTTCAAAACCGAAAGATTAGTCTAAATAAATTCTTAAATCACCTTCAATAAAATCTATCGTCAATCTATATATTTATTGACTTTGTTAAAGTTGATTTACCAAAAAGCGATCGTCATACCGACTGATTTTTATAGGTTTTTCCCAGGTATGAAGGATCGGTTTTCAATGCCTTGGTCAACGATTAATAGTAAAAAAATATTAAAAACAAAATCAGCAGCAATAGCAGTTGGAATCTTCTCAACAAAGGCTAAAAAAAATGGAAGGGGTTTTCTTAAAAGCGAATAGCTTGAAAGCCAATTCCGCTCACAGTTTGCTTAGATTTACTACTAGAAACTGCGCTATGGGTAGGCGATATAGTGAGCTAGCAACATTTTATTCTGGCTATGAAACTCTCAAAGAGTTATGTCCTGGTGTTTGACCAGCAATCTGATGACCTACGGGCATTGGAGATGTTACTACAACCATTAAAGTGCCCAGTTGTCGTAACCAATTCAGTGGATCAAACCATGGCGATCGTCAGCCAAACCCACCCGTCACTGGTTATTTTGGTCGGCAACGACCAGCATCGATCGCATGCTCTGGCAAATCAATTGCGTACTATGGATCGGATGGGCAAAGCAACGATTGTGGCATTGACAGATTTTCATGCACCCCGTTGGCTTCATCAAGACGATAATTCGGTGTTGGATGGATTTTTGGTTAAACCTGTGAGCGGAGAAATCCTCACCTCGCTAGTTCAATCTGCGTGGGCACGGCAGACGTGTTAGTAGTGATGGTAATTTTACGTAGGTTTGTAGAGGTTTCCCTACCAGGCTGAACAGTATTTATTTTGTACTCAGCCCTAAAATGAAAGCTGCTGTGAAAGCTGCTCCACCCGATGCCCAACCCCTGCCGCCTATGCAACTTGCCCCGCTGTACCCCTTGTTACATCCCCTGCTCAAACAACAATTTCCCACCTGCCTATGGGCAGGAACTCCAGATTCCACCACGATCGCCCTCACGTTTGACGATGGACCCCATCCTCGTCACACCCCCAAATTGCTGGAGGTTTTGGATACCTACCAAATCCCAGCAAGTTTTTTTGGCTGGGAAATTGTGTGGATCACGCGCCAGCAGTGGCGCGATCGGTATATGAACGCGGACACTGGATCGGATTACACGGCTATACCCACCGTTCCTTTCCCCTGCTCTCAACGTCAGAGTTGCAGCAAAATTTAGGGCAGACTCAGCGATCGATCGCCCGCGCCTGCCGGCTCGACCTGCCGGAGGTGCAGCAGCGAGTGCGGGATGTCCGCCCTCCCAATGGACTGTTTACTCCCCAAATCCTCACCAACCTACACCAGTGGGGCTATCGCCCGGTGATGTGGAGCGTGGTGCCGGAGGATTGGGTGCGTCCTGGGATTGAGGTGGCAGCCCAGCGGGTGTTGCAGCAAACCCAAAACGGTTCGTTGATCGTATTACATGATGGGTATTGCGGGGGCGAAGATGTGGCAGCGATCGCCCAGCACACAATCCCCCGACTACTGCAACAGGGTTACAAATTTGTCACGATTGATCACCTCTGGCAACGAAAAGGATGCACTCCCCTCCCCCACTTCCTGTAATTGAGACCCGGCTAGCTGAAACGTTGTGGGATGCCAATGAGGAGTTGGCGATCGCCTGTCTTCACCATCCCTTTGTACAAGGCATTGCCAACGGTTCTCTACCCAAACCCACCTTTGCCCATTACGTTGGGCAGGATGCTTTTTTTCTAGAAGCGTTTGCTCGTGCCTATAGCGTTGCAGCGGCAAAAGCTCCTGATTGGCGAGGGTTTCAGGTATTTAACGCGCTGGCAACCGGGGTGCTGCAAGAGCTGCAATTGCACCAAACCTATGCCACCCAGTGGCAGGTAGATCTGCAAGCCGTGCAGCCCGGTAGTAGCACTCGTCGCTACACGGATTTTTTGTTGGCAACGGCTTGGAGTCAGGACGTGGGCACAACGATCGCCGCCATGCTGCCCTGTATGCGGCTTTACGCCTTTTTAGGAGAGACATTAGCAGAAACCAGTCAATCGCCCCACGCCTACACCGATTGGATTCATACCTACAGCAGCACCGAGTTTATTGCCCTAGCAGAACAGCTTGCCCAACTCGCCCAGACCTACACTCAGGAAACGCCAGAGGTGCGATCGACCTACCGCTATGCTATGCAGTGTGAGTTAGATTTCTTTCAATCAGCTTGGCTGACGAATTAATCTCTATGTCCCCAGATGGCGCTACCATACACAAGCGGATAACTGGATGAAAAGCAATGCAGCAAATCCTCAGAATCAACCGGGATACCCTCTTCAAACTGCGTCCTGATCAAGCTTCAGAACTCGCTCCTAATGAAGCCTATCGGGTTACTGCCGGAACGGTGTACGACATCCAATCCTATGCCTATGCCAATGCCCAACGCGACTTCAACAATCACATCAAATTTGCCTTAAAAAATACCTCCATCCAGGGATTCAACACCTGGTTTGTCAGCACCCTGGATGCCCAGGTAGAGTTTGATGGCAAAGTCGTTTATCCCCTAGAAGATCAGGTGACGCTGCCAACGCTGCGGATCAATACAGATACAGTGTTGAAACGGCGACCTCTACAAAGCGAAGTTTTATCCGACAACGAACGATATGAGGTGAAACGGGGACAGAGCTTTGATCTGCACTCCTATGCCTACGCCGATGCCTCCGGAGATTTTAGCAGCCATATCAAGTTTGCTCTGAGAAATGAACGAGACTACATTCGAGGCTTCAGCACCTGGTTTGTGTACGACCAACATGGCTATGTAGTGTTTGACGATCGCGTCGTCTATCCGCCCGAAGACCCCAACACGCCCATTCTCAAAGTCACCCAAGACACCCTATTCAAAAAACGTCCCCTGCCGTCCTCCCAGCTAGGAGCCGATGAGGTCTATGCCGTGCCCGATGGCGGTACGTGGGTGTTGCATTCCTACGCCTATGCCGATGCCTCTGGCGACTTCAACAACCACATCAAGATTGCACTGAAGTATGAGAAAGACTTTGTGCAATACCTGAGTACGTGGTTTATCTACGATCGCCACGCCCAAATCGAAATCAACGGCAACGGTCGTCTATCCCCAGCCCACCCCGACGCCCACCCCAACGCCCGGTCCGACGCCCGGTCCAGTTTACACAGGCAAAGCCTTTCGATTACCGGGAAACCGGAGTACATTCTACACCGATCAACCGATTATTCCCGGTGGTAGCTTTACCTGGGGAGAAGCGACAAAGGATGCCACTCGGATTCCTCCTACGGTGGAGATTGTAGAGAACATTATTGGATTAGCACGGCAGTTGCAACGCGCTCGTAACCAGATCGGCAGACCGTTTGTGGTCAATTCTTGGTATCGCCCCCCGGCAGTCAATGCAGCCGTGGGAGGCGTCCGCAATAGCCAGCATTTGACGGGTAAAGCAGCGGATTTGCAAATCCCTGGGTTTAGTGGCAGACGGGTAGCTAATGCTGTTTTACCTTGGTGGAATGGTGGAGTGGGAATTTACAGCAACCTGCCCAACGTCGTGCATTTAGATACTGGTCCCAGACGGTATTGGGGATTTTGAGCAGTGGCAAATCCAGTGCTTCGAGTGGGGCTAGTGGGAACGGGCTATGCGGCTAAACTGCGAGCAGAGACATTGCAGGCAGACGATCGCGCCCAGTTGGTTGCCGTATCGGGTCACACCTGGGACAGTACCATTGCCTTTAGTCAACCCTACAACGCCGAAGCGATGCCGACTTGGCAAACCCTGATCGATCGCCCGGATATTGATTTAGTGGTTATTGCCACGGTGAATCGTGATCATGGGGCGATCGCCCACGCCGCCCTGCAAGCCAACAAACACGTGGTGGTAGAGTATCCCTTGTCTCTAGATCTAGCAGAAGCAGAGGGGTTGCAATCCCTGGCGATCGAGCGGGGTAGATTACTCCATGTGGAACATATCGAATTGCTTAGCGGAGTTCACAAGGCAATTCAGGAGTCCCTAGAGGCGATCGGCACTCCCTTCTATGGGCGCTATTCCTCCATCAATCCCCAACACCCCGCGCCCCAAAAGTGGACGTATCAACCGCAACTGTTTGGGTTCCCCCTCGTCGGCGCCGTCTCGCGAATTCATCGCTTGACCAATTTATTTGGCGAGGTCAAAACTGTCAGTTGCCAAGCCCGCTTTTTGGTCCGCTACACGCGATTACTACTCCGCCTGCCTCTGCACTGCCCAGTTGAGCTTCACCAGCGGATTCATCGCTGAGGTGATCTACGGCAAAGGCGAAGCATTTTGGCAGGCAGAACGGGATTTGATCATTCAAGGCTCCCAAGGAGCACTGGTGATTGAGGGCGAATCGGGGCAGTTGATTCGAGACGGAGAAACGCGATCGCTCGCCATGGGTAGTCGGCGAGGACTATTCGCCAGAGACACCACGATGGTGCTCGATCATCTCATTCAAGGAACTTCCCTGTATGTCGCAGTGTCGGAAAGTGTTCGGGCACTGCGAGTGGCGGATGCAGCACGGCGATCGGCGGAGTTGGGGCAGACGATTGAGTTGTAGGGAAGCGATTAGCCATTAGCGATTAGCTTTCATCCTTCATCTTTCCTTTCCACCTCCGAAGGACATGGGCGATCGCCATTCCCCCCAACAATAGGGGTGTCACCCAATCGCCCCATTGCACATACAGCGTTTTGGTTTGGCGTCGGTGGATGGTCTCGGCGTGGGTTTGGTAGGTGCGGAACTGGGATTGCCAAAGGGTTTTGCCGTGGGGATCGACGAAGCCGGAGAGTCCGGTGTTGGTGGCACGCACTGCCCAGCGATCGGTTTCGATCGCTCGTATCACATCCTGAGCATGGTGTTGCGCCATCATCGCCCGACCATAGGGATCATTGTTGGAGGCGGTGAGGATGAATTGCCCCCCGATCGGGCTTGCAATCGAAATACATTAGAAAAAGCAGAATCGTAGCAAATGGCGGCGATCGCTTGCCCAAACGGGGTTTCAACCCGTTGGTCGAGTCTGCCGGGAATCATCGAAGCCTCGACAGGAGACAGACGGTTGATCACGCCGCCCAGGATGGAGGCAAAGGGAATGTACTCACCCAAAGGCACTAGTTTTACCTTGTTGTAGCGCCCAACAACGTTGCCTGCACCATCGAAGCCAAACAAACTCTGGGTAATCTGGCTCTGCTCCACCCCCACGGTGCCAATCCAGGCAGGCACTCCCCGATCGAGAATCGCCTGATACAACGGATTACTGGCTTGATTCGCTCGATCCGCCCAGATCCAGGGGAATGTGCCTTCGGGGGTGAGCACCGCATCGACGCCTTGATCGGCTAAGGTTCTGTACCCATTCGTGTAGACAGCGATCGCCTGACGCACCCCCTCCTCAAATAGCTTGATCCGGGTGGAAATGTTGCCCTGGATAATTCCCACGCGCAGGCTGGTTTCGGGTGGAGATTGCAGGGGTTGATTCAGTAGCCATGCTCCGGTTAGGTGTGCTCCTGCCACGATCGCCACCACCAAGACTCCTAACACCTTACTGCTGCGGAACGGTCGATCGGTTCGCGCCAGCCAAAGTTCTGCCATCAGCCCATTACACGCCACGATCGCCGCTGACACCATGGTTGCCCCTGACAATTGCCCCAAGTGCAGAATCGCCAAGTTATGCGGACTCTGGGTAAAACTCAATGGTGTCCATGCCAACGCCCCATAGCTATATAGGGTTTCTAACCCACACCAAAGTGCTGTTCCCGTCAGCACTCGCAACAGGGCAGCATTTAGGGGACTTTGAATGGGCGATCGCCCATCCAATACCACCATTCCCCCTGCCCATGCTGCCACCATCAGCGCTCCCCAGAAAGTGACAAAGCCCCACGCGAACAGGGCGATCGCCACACTGCCCAACCAGGGAATCCCCATCCAGGTCAGAGGATGCAAATCCACAATCCACGACAGGGTCAAACCGTTGTATCCCGCTCCCCATAATCCGCCCAACACGGCTGCTGTTTGTACTCGCTTTCCAACCGTTGGTTCTAGATTGCGCTTGGCGAAGAGGAGGAGCCAGAGGGGGGCGATCGCCCCCACGCCAAGCCCCACCACTCAAAGGGAGCCGGGGTCAATCCCATGACGAGACCGCTGAGGAGGGCGATCGATCCTGGGAGAATGGTAGGAAGGAGAGAGGAGAGTTTCAAGGATGAGGAACTAGGCTGGAGAATGGAACTATTGTAGAGTTCACAATCGCTCATGGATCTCGTCGCAATCGAATTTATAACCAGGCAGTAGCTCGGCAGAATATTGATTTATCCACTTGATGAATTGCTGATGTTTCTCCACATTGGGGTCAGTTTGCTCCAAAGACAGTTCATCTTCCATCACAATCACAGTCAATTTCTTTCCTTCCAACGCCGCATCGAGCTTTTCCTCTAAGACCAAATTGCCATCATGATAGGTGGCTTGTAACACCCTATTCATTGCGTTTCCTCCAAAGAGTGTTGAATCTGGTTATCCCCTTGAATACCTAGCCAAAACCACTTGACGCCATACCCAGTATTCTCTTGCGTTATGGTTGCTTTTTGCTACATACAACCTGGATGACCCAAAAATCTAGAGCCTGTTGCGGCGCGATCGGGTGGTGAAGCGATCGGACTAACCCCAGACAGACCCCCGGCTTTTCCAAAAAAAGCCGGGGGATCTTGGGGTTGGTCGTTATTCAGCGGAGACTTGTTGGGGTTCTTTGGGGGGATTGTCGGTGGGAAGTTCTGGCTCGATCGCCTCACTCAACTCCAATTCTGGCTGAACCCCTGCTTCCTCCGATGGCTCTGCTCGTTTTGAGAAGCCCCACGCAAATAGCACGGCGATCGCCGTAATCATCAACCATTGGGGCGGTACTATCGACTCGTTCAAGACTTTAATTAACAAGCGCAATCCTACCAAGGCGACGGTGATGTATCCTGCATCTTCCAGGTGCACGTACTCCTTTAACCAGCGGATGAACAAGCCTGCCATCAACCGTAGGGTAATAATGCCGATTGTTCCTCCGGTCAAGACCACCCAGGTTTCTTGAGAGACGGCGATCGCAGTCGTCACGCTATCGAGGGAGAAGGCTAGATCGGTAATCGCGATCACTGGGATCGCCTGCCACAGCGAGGCAAAGCGCGGACCGTGGTGGTGCTCATCTTCGCTGTTGTCTGAGGTGAAGTATTGATACACCAACCACAGCAAATATGCTGCTCCCAGTAACTCAAACTGCCAGAATTGAATCACCCAGGTTGCGGTCAAAATTAGTGCCATCCTAAAGATGAAGGCAACTACCAATCCCAGATTCAACGCTTGGCGCTGCATTTTGGCATCACTCATGCCCCTGGCTAATGCAGCAAGGGCGATCGCATTGTCCGCCGAAAGCACCGCTTCTAATACCACCAGCACGGGCAGGACGAGCAGCGTGTCCATCCCAAAATTGGGCGAGTACTCTAGCAATCTATCTAGCATTGATCAAAGAAGTCACTAAACAACCCGACGATTTACGAACCACACCCTAAAGAATGTTCGTTAACTTAGCTTAACTTTATCCTCAGCATTCTTGCATAAAACCTAAGAAGGAGCGCTAAGGATTGAATACAGGGACGACCAACCGTAGACCTGTGTTGCAAAATTAGATAGGGGGGAGGGGATTGGTTTAAATTTAAGCAAGAGGATGATAGAGAGTTTGACGCAGTTTGATAGGGGCGAGGCAGCCGATGGAACAGGTACAGTCCTATTAGTGGATGACAATCCCACTAATTTAGGACTGCTGTTTGATGCACTAAAAGATTCTGGGTTCAAATTACTGGCGGCAGAGGATGGGGAAGCGGCGCTGGCTCAGGTGAGCTACTTCAAGCCAGACATTATCTTATTAGACGTGATGATGCCTGGGTTAGACGGGTTTGAGACTTGTCAGCGGTTGAAGCAAAACCCGCAGACCCAAGACATTCCCGTCATTTTTATGACAGCACTGAGTGAAACAGTGGATAAGGTACATGGCTTTAGCGTCGGTGCGGTTGATTACATCACCAAACCCTTCCAAACCGCCGAAGTTCTAGCTCGGTTACATACCCACCTCGCCATCCAACGGTTACAACGCCAACTACAGGCGCAAAATCAGCGGTTGCAACAGGAAATTTGCGATCGCCAACAGGCAGAGCAATCCCTCAGAGTATTGCTCCATGCGGTCTCCCACGATCTGCGCAACCCCGTCACAGGCATGTTGATGGTGGTGAAAAATCTGCTAAAAACCTTGCCTCAAGCCTCCCCTGAAGCCACAATCAACGGGGCTTCAGCAGAAACCGTTTGTTCTGTGATGGGAGTTCCCCGCCACATCTTAGAACGGATGGCGGAGAGTGGCGATCGCCAACTCAACCTGATCAATTCCCTATTAGAAGCCCACGCGATCGAGACTCAAGGCATCGCCCTCCACCGGGAACCGCTACAGTTTGGCGAGGTGGTTGCCGATGTGGTTGAGGAGATGCAACCGTTGGTGCTGAAAAATCAGGCAACCCTGGTCAGCCATCTTCCGCCCAATCTGCCCGTGTTGTCGGCAGATGGCGTGCAACTGCGGCGTGTCTTAGAGCATTTAATCTGCAATGCACTGAAGCACAATCCCCCCGGTGTAGCGTTGACGGTAGAGGTGACGATGCAACCCAATCAACTACGTTGCACGGTGACTGATAACGGCGTAGGGATTGATCCGGCTCAGAGCGATCGACTGTTTCAACTGTACCAACGAGGAGCGAATGCCCGTCATACGCATGGGTTGGGGTTGGGGTTGTATCTCTGTCAACAAATTGTTTTGGCGCACGGTGGAGACATGGGGGTAGACAGCACCCCCGGAAAGGGATGTCGGTTTTGGTTTGTTTTGCCGCTGTAGAGCCGACAGCACACGGTTTTTAACAACAATAGTGGGATGCTAAAGCGTTCTCAGAAATTCTTGAGAATGCTCAGTTTTTCTGAGTCCTTAGAGATAGGAGTTGGACAAAGCCTCTTAACTATTCTTAGAAGAATTAATCGCCAATTAATTGAATGAAGCGGGTTTTCACTACTTCACAGATTGGTAATTCCCGTTATAATCAGCCATATCAATTCTGAAATTAGTTTAAATCTCTTAACAAATCACCTTAGATTTTAATAATGAGCATAGGGGAATGGACACCAACCAAACTCGACTGATTACGTTTCTCAAAGAGGAGTTAGCTATTCCAGCAGCGGCGATCGCCTTTGCATTGCGCTACCAAGATCAAGGAACTAATTTGCTCCCCATGGTTTTGTGGCAGTATGGGCTGATTACGCTAGAGCAACTTGACCAAATTTTTGACTGGCTAGAAACTGCTTAGTCGCTTGCAGGTTTCAATCCTGGTTCCAGGAATTAGTTCTGGAATGGGGCGGTTATCTCCCTCTCCCAGCGCTGGTTAGGATTAAGGAAAACTTTAAAATAGTTCATATAACGTGTCATAGCCCCTTTTGCCTGCTCTAGCGTTGCTCTATTTGCTGCGTCTGCTGAGTTGGCATTGCCAGCGGGGCAACCGAAAAAACTGACACGCTCACAAGGAGCAATCGCACATGGCAATTAAACAGCAGCCTAAACCTCCCCGTTCTCGCGTGATTGGCAACATTTTGTTGCTTGTGTCGGGTTTGTTTTTGCTGGTCAACCTATTTCTTCCAGGGTTGTTTGGGTCGCGCCCGCCGCAAGTCCCCTACAGCCTGTTTATTCACCAAGTTCAAGAGGGAGAAGTATCGCGGGTCTACGTTGCTCAAGATCAAATTCGCTATCAACTAAAGCCGCAGGCGGAGCAGCCAGAGCAAGTTTTGTCTACCACCCCAATTTTTGACCTGGAACTGCCCAAACTGCTGGAATCTCAAGGAGTAGAATTTGCAGCGGCTCCTCCTCCGCGCAATAGCTGGTTTACCAGCTTGTTGGGTTGGGTGATTCCTCCCCTGATTTTTGTAGGCGTTTGGCAATTCTTCCTCAATCGCGGTAGTGGCGGCGGGCAAGGGGTCTTGTCGATCGGTAAGAGCAAAGCCAAAGTCTATGTGGAAGGCGAGTCCGAAAAAGTCACCTTTGCTGATGTGGCGGGGGTAGACGAGGCAAAAACCGAATTGGTGGAAATCGTGGATTTCCTTAAGAACCCCAAGCGATTCACTCAAATTGGTGCTCGCATCCCTAGAGGCGTGCTTTTAGTGGGTCCTCCAGGAACCGGAAAAACCTTGCTGGCGAAAGCCGTGGCTGGAGAAGCGGGCGTTCCTTTCTTTAGCATCTCTGGGTCAGAGTTTGTCGAATTATTTGTTGGCGTTGGCTCGTCGCGAGTCCGCGATCTATTTGAGCAAGCCAAGAAGCAAGCGCCCTGTATTGTCTTTATTGATGAGTTGGATGCGATCGGCAAATCCCGTGCTTCCAATGGGTTCTATGGTGGCAACGATGAGCGGGAGCAAACCCTCAACCAGTTGCTAACCGAAATGGATGGGTTTGGCGGGGGTGATCAAACGGTGATCGTGTTGGCGGCAACCAACCGTCCCGAAACCCTTGATCCAGCCCTGTTGCGTCCCGGACGATTCGATCGCCAAGTGTTGGTCGATCGCCCCGATTTGTCAGGACGGACTGAAATCCTTGACATTCATGCCAAAGGGGTGAAGCTCGGACCTGATGTGGATCTCAAGGCGATCGCCACCCGCACCCCCGGTTTTGCCGGAGCCGATTTGGCAAACTTGGTAAACGAAGCTGCCCTACTCGCGGCTCGCAATGGACGGGAGCAGGTTGCCCAGGAAGACTTTGCCGAGGCGATCGAGCGGATTGTTGCCGGTTTAGAGAAAAAGAGCCGTGTGCTCAACGAAAAAGAGAAGAAGATTGTGGCATACCACGAGGTCGGTCATGCCTTGGTGGGAGCATTGATGCCTGGTAGCAACCGGGTGGAGAAAATCTCGATCATTCCTCGTGGGATGGCAGCGTTGGGTTACACCTTGCAACTGCCCACAGAAGATCGATTCTTGCTGAGTGAAACGGAACTGCGCGGACAGATTGCCACCATGCTGGGTGGGCGATCGGCAGAAGAAATCATTTTCAACAGTATTACCACGGGCGCATCCAATGACCTGCAACGGGCAACGGATTTGGCAGAACGCATGGTGACGACCTATGGCATGAGCAAGGTCTTGGGTCCCTTGGCGTATCAGCAAAGCCAACAGCCGATGTTTCTTGGCAATGAGGCTCCCAATCCTCGCCGCTTGGTCAGTCCCCAGACGGCTGAAGCGATCGACCAGGAAGTCAAAGGCATTGTGGAACAAGCCCACCAGCAAGCGTTGGATATTTTGAACCACAACCGGGAGTTGTTGGAAACGATCGCCTCTAAGTTGTTGGAAACTGAGGTGATTGAAGGGGAAACCCTGCACACGTTGTTGAAACAGGTGCAACCCGCTGGAGAACAGCTTGCATCGGTTTAATCACGTCCATTAAACTGACTTGAACGAGGGATGGGGAATAACTCATCCCTTTTTTGGGGTCATGCATCGTCATGTTTTTGGGGCTTCGCGCCCCAAAAACATGACATCAACTTATTACAACGCAGCAGTACCTTTTTTGCGGTTTGCAGATTTTTGTAAGGACATGGTAATCAGCGCTGACCAATCGAACTGGCAAGGAGTCTTGCAACTCGATTTTGGTTACTCCAATGACAAAACCCAACTCGATCGCGCCCACGTGCAAGCGCCCCTGAAAGTGCAGCGATCGTTTTATCCAGAAGGATCCCACGTGTGCCATATTGTCACTTTGCACACGGCAGGCGGCATTGTCGGGGGCGATCGCCTCTCCACCCAAATCACCCTACAACCTCACGCCCACGCCCTTTTGACCTCGGCAGCGGCAGGAAAAATCTATCGCAGCAACGGAGCGATCGCCAAACAGACCACCCAACTAACGGTTGCCGCTGGTGCGTGGCTGGAATGGTTGCCCCAAGAGACGATCGTGTTTGATGGGGCGCAGTATGACCAATACACAAGGGTCGAGTTAGCCGAAACTGCCCTGTGGTTGGGATGGGAGATTACCCGCTTTGGACGCACCGCACGGGGAGAACAATTTAACAGTGGCGTGTGGCGATCGCGTACCGAAGTTTGGCAGGGCGATCGCCCCCTCTGGATCGATTCTCAACAACTGCATGGTGGCTCAGACTCCCTCACCAGTCCCCACGGACTGGGCGGCTGTGCCGTTGTTGGCAGCTTTGCCCTGGTCGGGCGATCGATTTCTTCTGAATTAATCGAAACAGCCCGCTCCCTCTACCACTCCACTCCTTCAACCTCTGCTGCTTCCATCGGTGTAACCCGCTTGATGGGTGGAATGCTGTGTCGGTATCGGGGCAACTCGACCGCAGAGGCGCGACGATGGTTTGTTGCCGTGTGGGATTTGCTGCGGCGTCAAGTGGGCGATCGTCCGGCATGTCCGCCGAGAGTGTGGTGAAACGCTACACAATCGTCCAAACTCGCTTGAGCACATCGAGAAACGCAAAGGCGGAGCGGGGCAACAACGTATTTTTGGCAATAATCACGCCGATCGTGCGGTAGAGCGGGTTGGGCAAGCTTCGCACTTGGATTTCGTCGGGAATTGGTTCGGCGGCAAGCCGTGCCATAATCGTCGCTCCCAACCCTCGCCGCACCATGCTGATCACGGTGGAATCCTGCTGCACCTCGTAGGCAACATTCAAACTCAACTCGTATTGTGCCAAGTGTTTGATAATTACTTTGGTGTGGCGGTGGGGGGTGGAGGACGGCGTCATGATCATCGGATAGGCAATCAGTTTTTCCCAGGTCAGGGTTTCCGATTGTTTCAAACTGTCCGGCGGCAACAGGGCAACAAACTCGTCCTGCAAACTGCCCCAGACATCGAAATCGTTGGCAGTGGGGAGAATGGTAAATCCCAGATCCGCTTGTCCATCGCGCAACGCCTGCTCCAATTCGGAATAGACGTAGTGTTCTGTGATTGCCACATTCACCATTGGGAACGCTGCGGCAAATTGGGCAATCACCTCCGGCAAGAGATGGGTGGAAACGCTGCGCACTGAGGCGATCCGCACCTGCCCGCCTTCCAAGCCCTGATCCAAACTGGCTTTTTGGCGAATTGATTGCAACAGTTGCAAGATTCCGTGGGCATCTTCGAGAATTTTTTTGCCCGTGTCGGTGAGGGTAGCCCCGTAGCGTCCACGATTGAGCAGGATGACACCGAGTTCTTCTTCGAGGGCGGCGATCGCATGGCTAACAGTTGATTGCGTTAACCCCAACTCCAGCGCGGCGGCACTAAAGTTGCCATGCTCTACGACCGCGACAAAGGCTTGCAGTTGGGAGATTTTTACTTTCGAACTACTCGCAAGACTCATGCCATCCCATAAAACGGTTACTTCGGTAGTTCTACACTTGGAATGATTTTTGGTGGGGCGGGCACAGCCCGCCCCACCAAAAATCATTCCTTAATTACCACTACCCGGTTACTTCTAACTATAAAATCGATGGAATTTTAATCTATCGATTTTATCAATATAAGCAATTTACAATATCTTTTGATTTTCTATAGAAGAACTCCCTAGTCTAAACACAGCGTATTTTTGATGGTGAAATTGCCATGGGGGATGTTGTGATTCGAGCGCGATCGCCAATGATTTGCCTACAATTATGCAACTGATTCATCTGAAAGCTGCATTTGATGGGTGTCCAGAGGCAGTAATGGCAACCGCAGACCGCTTAAAGCAGGATTTGTTTGGAGAAGCCCCCTTATCATCCGTGCTGTTAGTAGAAATTTCTGGAGATATCATTGGATTTGCCACCTACCATTCCATCTATTCCACATTTTTAGCAAAACCTGGTTTGTGGTTGGACGATCTATTTCTCAAACCCCAATTTCGCGGGCAGGGAATCGGTACACAGTTGATGCAACGATTGTGTGAGATCGCGATCGAAACTGGATGCGAACGCATTGACTGGACAGTGGCAGTTGGCAATAATTTAGGCATTCAATTCTACGAAAAAATTGGGGCAACCATTCAACAAGAGGTTCGGTTATGTCGGTTGCATCGGAAAGCGATCGAACGCCATACAAAATTTGCTTTGCTGCCATAAAATAATCCTCCAGCAAAGACCCCCCGGCTTCTCCAAAGAAGCCGGGGGTCTAGAAACCTTGAACGTTAGACAGTAACTCCGATGCTCCTATTTCTGACATTTTTAAGTTCATTTTTAATCCTGATTTTCAGTGTCCTCAAGGATACTTCGTTGCCTATCCTTTAATGGCAGTGATGGCACTGTTTACTTTAGTTTTGACCTATCAGGGCTTTTCGATCGCCAGCCTCTTAAAAATGGCAATTCGAGGTAGCCAAAAATCCTTTTCTGTGATCAGTGTTCTATTAATTATTGGCGCAGTCACCGCCAGTTGGATGGCATCGGGAACCGTACCTACCTTAGTGTATTACGGGATTCAGATAATTAATCCGGGTTCGTTTATTTTGGTAGCGTTTCTATTAACCAGTATTGTGTCGCTGTTGATTGGTACTTCGTTTGGGACGGTGAGTACGATCGGGATTGCCTTGATGATTATGGCGAAGGGCGGTGGGCATTCCCAGTTGGTGGCAGGGGCAATTATTGCCGGGGCGTATGTGGGCGATCGCTGTTCTCCCATGTCTTCCAGTGCAAATTTAATTGCCATCATCACCCAAACACGGCTTTACACTAATATTCAAAATATGTGGCGGACAGCGGCATGGGCGATCGGGCTTTCATTGGCAATTTACGCCATTTTGTCTATTCTCAATCCGGTACAAACTGCCGATCAAATGATTGCCCAAGGAATTGAAACCACCTTTCAGATTCACCCGATCAATTTGCTGCCGGCGATCGCCATTCTAGTGCTGTCGATTTGGCAAGTGGAAGTGAAACGATCGATGCTAATTAGCATTGCGGTAGCGAGTGCGATCGCCTTGGTTTACCAACACTATTCATTAGTGGAACTAGCCAAGTTCATTACCCTGGGATTTCGACTAGAAGACGATTCACCCCTGCACGCGATTCTAATTGGCGGTGGGGTGGTGTCGATGGTGAAGGTGTCGATCGTGGTGATTCTCTCCACAGCGTTTGTGGGAATTTTTGCAGGGACGCGAGTGTTACAGCGAGTTGAAGGGGTGTTGCAGCGGGCAAACTCGCGTAGCGATCGGTTTTTGGTGACAACGCTGGTGGGGGTTGGCTCGGCAGCGTTTGGCTGCACACAGGCGATCGCCATCCTCTTGACACAACAGTTGGTTGAGCCAAAGTATAAAGAAAACGAAAAGGGAAACTACCAAACTCGCCCTTGACCTGGAAAATACAGTAGTTGTGCTTGCTCCGCTGATTCCCTGGAATATTGCTGGGCTGGTGCCTGCCACCGTCCTCGATGTCGATGCCGGGTTCATTCCCTGCGCTGTCTTCCTCTATCTCCTGCCTTTGCTCAGTTTCCTTCAACTCAAATACTCATCGCGCCCAGTCCCCCTATGCAACTAACACCGCAAGAAAAAGACAAGTTACTGATCTTCACCGCGGCGCTGCTGGCAGAACGCCGCAAAGCCAAAGGACTCAAGCTCAACTATCCCGAATCGGTCGCCTATCTGTCGGCAGCGATTCTGGAAGGTGCACGGGAGGGGCGCACGGTGGCAGAGTTGATGACCTACGGCACGACGCTGCTGAGCCGGGATGAGGTGATGGAAGGCATCCCCGAAATGTTGCATGAAGTGCAAGTGGAAGCCACCTTCCCCGATGGCACGAAATTAGTCACCGTCCACGATCCAATTCGTTAACCGCACAGGAGCACCCAATGATTCCAGGGGAAATGTTGATTGAAGCAGGCGAGATTGAGCTAAATGCCGGACGATCGACCCTAGCACTAACCGTTGCAAATACGGGCGATCGCCCAATTCAAGTCGGGTCACACTTTCACTTCTTTGAGGTAAACCGGGCGTTGCAATTCGATCGAGCACAGGCACGGGGAATGCGCTTGAATATTCCCGCAGGTACGGCGATTCGATTTGAGCCGGGGGATGAGAAGCAGGTGACGCTGGTGGCGCTGGCGGGCAGTCGGCAGGTTTATGGTTTAAATGGGCTGGTGAATGGCGCGTTGGATTGATTATTGAGTGAGTAGTCTAATTTCAAATTCGTCAACCTGGTTTTCCATGGCAGGAACGACGATCGCGCCATTGCCGCACTCCAGTTTGTCGCTCAAGCGGCAACTTGGCATCGAAGGCAGGATAGATGGGCAGGCGAGGGATCAACTGCCAACCCGCCGTTTGCAAGATTTGAGCCAGGGTGCGATCGTGGGGATGGGGATAATCAGGATTGACCTCATCGATCGGGCTAATCCCGCCCACATCCCGTGCTCCTGCTTCCAGACAGTCCAACAGCACCGAGGGAGAGACGAGATTGGGCGGAATTTGCAGGGTAATTTCAGTAGGGAGGATGGAGCGGGCGATCGCCACCACTTCCACCAATTGCTCCCCGCAAACGGTTCAATCCACTGCTGCCGCTGACCGGGGCTGTGGGGTTGGAGAATTACTTCTTGAATGTGTCCCCAGTGTTGGTGGACTTGGGCGATCGCCTCCAAGCTCTCCTGCCAATCCGCTCGGCTCTCCCCAAGTCCCAATAACAACCCGGTAGTGAAGGGAATCTGCAACTCTCCTGCCCACTGCAACTGCTGGAGCCGCAAAGCAGGAACTTTGCTCGGAGCATGGCGGTGGACGGTGTGTAACAACTTGGGGGTGAGTTGTTCTAGCATTAAGCCCATCGACACATTCACCGATCGCAACCCTTGCATTTCCTCAAAACTCAGCGGTCCCGCATTGGTGTGGGGTAGAAATCCTAGGTCACACGCTAGTTGACACAGATCGTAGATCCGTTGAAACCAGTGAGGGCGGCGATCGCTCTGGGGATGCACTTCCCCGCTGAGCACCAGGATTTCAATCACGCCTTGGGATTGTAGTTTCTCCAATACGATCGCTGCTTGCTCTAGCGTCATCCAGGTATCTTGACCCGGATCAACCCGGAAGTTGCAGTACTGGCAGCGATTGAAGCACTCGTAGGTGGGGACGAGGGTGTAGGCGGGGCTGTAGGTGATGGTGCGATCGGGAGGGAATTTTTCTAAAAGCTCAACCATATTTTATACATCTAATTCCTTGGCGAGGGCAGTCCATCGAGCTTGTTTGTGCAGGGTCAAAGTTTCAACAATCTATAGGTAACCATTTAGGCTCTGCTTAACATTAAGAGTTAAAAACTTGTCAATGTCGTCTTGAGGTTGTAACGCCTTGCACTACCATAGAAGGCAGTTATTTCAAAAGTGTTGAGAGATTATGGCGTATCTCTGGCTCAAGTCACTTCACATTATCGGATTTGTCGCTTGGTTTGCAGGTTTATTTTATTTGCCTCGTCTCTTTATTTATCACATTGAAGCGGAAGAACGCCAAGAGCCTGTAAGGAGTGCTTTGAAAGAAGAGTACAGTCGTATCGAGACGCTGCTCTACAAATTGATTATGATGCCAGCAATGATATTTACAATTGCAATGGCAATTGGGATTATTTCCACTGAACCGATCGTTCTAGGACAAACTTGGCTTCATGTAAAGCTTCTCTTTGTACTATTGTTAATAGGATTTCATTTCTACTGTGGAATATTGATACGTCAACTAAAGACAGAAACTTGCTCGATCAACAGTTTGCAAATGCGACGAATCAATGAAATACCTACTATTCTGCTTAGTTTAGTGGTATTACTAGCAATTTTCAAAAACAGCATCCCAATTAGTATTACAGCTTTAGGAACAGTAATTACACTCTCAATCTTTGCAATCATCATCCAGCTTTACGCACGTAAGCGTCGTTTACAAAAGCAAGAATCAGGTGTCCTCAATTAATATGTTTGAGTGACCGAACGTTGTTAGCTAAGACACACTTTAAAGATCTGGAATTTCTCTAATAATCCTTTTTAAGTAGAGCATCCCACTTTTGCAAAAATACTGTTGCAGTAGGCTAAAACTCCTGTCATTCCGTTGGCTGAAAGCGTATATTTACAGAAGTGGGATGCTCGCAAGAGAAGCGATTATACCAAATGAGCTAATGCTTAGAAGTCGTTAAATAACTTGAGTAGAATTTGAGGAGGGAAAATAAAAAGGGTTCATTTATGAAGGAAAATTCATTATGACATCTCACGTTATCCATAGCGATCCTGACATCTTAGGGGGAACCACTGTTTTTGTTGGAACCCGTGTACCAGTCAAAACCCTGCTTGATTACCTCGAAGCAGGGGACTCGCTGGATGAGTTTTTAGATCATTTTCCCAGTGTGCGGCGAGATCAGGCGATCGCTGCTCTCGAAATAGCCAAGGAAATGCTCATTGCCTATGCGAATCCTGCTTAATGAGTACGCCCCACGACCCTTAAAGCGGACAAGGCGTAGTTTCCAACTGCTAGCACATCTCAATCAATCAACCTGGGTTGGTGTTTTTGAAAAGTAGGAGCGGATTGCATGAACCCGAATCCACTAATTGATGTATTGGAAGCGAATCGGTTGCTGCGATCGCCCAATGAAGTTGCCCTGTTTGAACAAACTCTAGAAAAATTGGCTCAAAATCCTGACCCTACGGATTTGCCTAACTTGCATCTAATTTTGGATGATGCCTCTGAGCAACCGGAAGTGATGTTTAGTCTAGTGCATTTTCTAGAATCCTTTGAAGTGCTGGAGCAGGTACATGTGTTTATCCAGGTAATGCCTGAATTGGTGAAGCGGGCAGTGGAATGGACGACAATTCTGTATTCTCGGATGATGAACGATGAAATCGCGCGATTGATGTTTGAGGAAGAAGTGCGATCGATGAAGGATCAAAAACAAGATGAGATCCACCAACTACTCTTATTAATTTCAGAAAAATCTTCTTCAGAGCAGAGAACGAAAGTAGCTTGACTCCGAATCATTAATTCAAACAAAATTGCATAATACTAGCTCACAACTCTTATGTGCAGAGTTTGTAATAGTACAGAAGTGCTAAAAAATCCAATAATCCTACGCTTCTGATCTAAAAATTCTTCGTTTTGGCTTAGTCATGTTACTAAGGATCGCAAATTAATTAATCTGGAATATTTTTTGAGAGAAGCGTGGCTCCGCCACGCTTCTCTCAAAAAATATTCAGTTTTATTTAATCCATGATCCTAAGCAACTAATGACGAGCACAGAGGACTCGTCGGACAACATAATTCCTACTCTTCCAGCAAATCACTCGCCTCACCAGGGTAAAACCGATCGTCTAACAACTCCACCAAACCATAAGGGCAGTCTTTGGGAAACGTTTGATTGGGCAAATTCGTCTCCCCAACCGCCAACTCAACCCCTCTGGCATAGGCTTTGTCCAGCGCTTCCCCAATGTACGGTTTTAGGCTAGGGTTCTCTTCCAGAAGTGTCGCAATATCTAAGCGCTGAATCCGCAGAGTGGCTAACCAGCTCCGGCTACGATGCTGAGGTTGATACTGCCATTTCAGCAAATGTCCAATCAACACACTCAACCGATTGCGCAGTTCCTGACGCTGCTGCTTGCCCAACGATTCAATCTCCTCAATCAAATTTGGCAGGTCAATTTGATGCCACTGTTGGGTGCGCAGCAGCGTTGACTGTTCCTGTGTCCAAGCGTAGAAATCTATCTCGTATAGATCGAGGGCAGCCATGGAAGGCGCTATCTCTGAGTTTGTTTCAGGCACGGGCATTTGCTTGCTCCAATCCCAACACTGACTATTTTAAGCGGATGGTTTGGCGGGCGATCG
>JAAUSV010000360.1 GCA_012032525.1 Leptolyngbyaceae cyanobacterium SL_7_1 | reverse complement strand
AAGAAGGTGACGAGAATTGATTGGTTAAGCCTTTCAGGGTTGTCGCTGCTGATTAGCACGCGCACCTACACAATTGTCCATCCTGACTTCCCAAAACCTATTAGGGTGGGTTGGGCGATCGACCGTTCCACCCCCATAAATCAGAGATCCCCGGCTTCTCCGAAGAAGCCGGGGATTTGGGACGGCAGGATTTAGGATGTGAGTGGAATTGCTTAGGGTTAATGTTTCGCCAATCGCTAATCACTAATCACTAATCACTAACCCCCACTACACACTCACAAACGTCGCAGCCGATGCACTCAACGCCGCTGCACTCACACCCCGGAGGATTGCCAGGGTTTCATTGTTGGCACTAATCACCGCATTGTTGCCCTCTTGAGTAATCACCAGTTGACCAGTGGTCAAGCCACCGCTCAAGCCGATGAAATCCTCACCGATCGTCAGGTCACGAATCGTATCGGTGCCCTCGCCGATCGCCAGCACAAAGGTATCGCTGCCTTTGCCACCGACGACGACATCATCGCCCAAGCCGCCGGAGAGCAGGTCATCGCCGCCATCGCCCCAGAGGCGATCGTTGCCATCGTCTCCGTAGATCTTGTCGTTGCCGCCCTTGCCGCCGATGCGATCGTCGCCTGCACCACCGTAGAGGATATCGTCGCCGCCGAGGTTGCCGCCGGTTCTTGCCGAGTTGCGATCGCCCCGGATGCGATCGTCGCCGTCTCCAGCAAAGATGACATCATCACCCAATCCCCCGGAAATCCGATCGTCGCCGCCTTGAGCAAGAATGCGATCGTTATTCTCGCCGCCCTCAAGGGTTTCCCCTGCATCGCTGCCGCTGAGCAATTCAAAGCCCTGGGGATTGACTTCAAACTGAGCCACGATCGTCGGTTCTAACGCGGTGATGGAAGCGGGATCAGCTAACAACTGCGCCTCACTGTAGGCGGGGATGCCGTAGGTGGTGACGGTAAGTTTTTGGCTGATCGGGTCGATGTCTAGCTCCGTCCAGCCGTAGCTGTGGGTGGCAACGAAATCGCCCTGGAGCAGGGTGGCGTCTACGCCATCAATGCCGCTCAAGTTGTCGGTCAAGCCAACCGGATCGTAGCCAAAGGCGGCGATCTGGTCATTCAACACCTGTTTGACAAAATCGTCTTTGTCGTTGAGGACGCTGTCGGCATCCACCGCTACGGGCAACAGATCGTAGAAGGCTTTTTGCTCTGGGGTAAGCAATCCGGCGGCGGTTGCCAGATTCACCACGGCAGGACCAAACAAGCCATCAAAGAATGCCGCTGGACCCGTGACGATTTCAAACGCGCCCGTGTCGATCTGGGCTTGACCGGGAGCCAGTTGGTAGGTGAGGTTGTTGACGATCGTGCCGTGGAAGTCCCCTGCCATAAACACGACGTTTTCGATGTCGTTGTCGTCGATGAACTTCAACAACTCGGTGCGCTCAGCCGCATAGCCCTCAAATCGATCTTCGGCATTGACCGGACCGAAGTTTTGGATGGGTTCGGGGACAACGACGAACTTCCAGGTGACTCCGTTGTTCTCGGCGGCTAGCAGGTCTGCCTTAACTTCCTCCAATTGCGCCTTGCCCAACAAGGTGCGGCTGGGGTCAGCGGCTTCCAGGAAGAACGTTTGAGGATTGCTGAGGTCGATCGGGTCGATTTGGGCATCACGGAACGATCGCGTATCCAAGACAAACACCGCTGCATCGTTGCCGTAGCTATTGGTGCGGTAGAGTTTGCGTTCGCCAGCGGTGCGGGGGTCTCCGGTTGCGCCGTAGAACTGCTCCTGCACCGGGTGGTATTCCTGGTGGGCTTGCAGGGCGTCTTCGTAGGCGCGGGTGTCGTTGACAAACTCCACATCATCGGTAAACAGCGGGTCGGGGGAAGAGCCGATGTCCGGGGCATCGGGGGAGTCACCGGGAGCCGCGCCGCCTGCGAAGTTATCGACTAGCTCATGATCGTCGATCGTCGTCAGGATCGAGGTAGACGCATACAGTTCAGGAACAAAGTTAACGCCAAAGCGCGTGGTCAACACCTCGGCGTGCTTGGTGCGAAACTCGTCTAGCGTCCGCGCCTGAGTAACACCGGGCAACGCTGGGGTCTCCGTATCCGCATAGATCGTGTCGCCCAGCTTGATGAAGAATTCCAACTCCCGATCGTCGGCATTGCTGAGGGAGGGATAGGGAGGAGCCTGTTGCCAGTCGCCCGTAATGCCAAAGCGCAAGCCTGTTTGCACACCCAAGCCTTCAGGCGTGGTAAATTCGCCGCCCAGACGCACGCCTGCCGCATTGGTGACGCGGTAGTAGTAGTCGGTGCCGGGATTTAGACCCGTAATCGCAACTTTGACGGGAACCTCAGTATCGGTGACAGTGGCGGTGGCAGACCCGGCGATCGCGCTAAAATCCGCCTCCGTAGAATACTCAAACCGCACCTCACCCAACACGGTGCTGCGCGTCCACAACACGGTTGAGGTTTGGGTGGTGTCACCGCTAGCCACCCCATTTGGCAAACTGCTGGGAGTGGAGTTGCGGGGATTGGAGGAAACCGGGTCAATCTTTAGAGCATCGGGGAAAGCGGTTGCCACATTCTGCCAGGGGACAAACTTGAAGCTGGTGCTGATATTTTCCAGTTCTTCGTCGTCTGCCACCACCACCTGCGGATCGTTGGCTCCGTCTTGCACCACCAATAAGCCAAAGGGATACTGGTCGCCCAGCGCCACGTTGATCACTTCTGCGCCATCCGATTCCTCCACACTGTCAATGCTGCCGGATGCGCCGCTCGCAAAGTTACCGATGTACTCGTTCTCGCCCTCACGGGTGTAGACAGCAAAAGTGCTGTCGCCTTGGCTGGAAACCAGCAGATACCCCGTACCGTTCTCAGCGTAGTAAATGGTCAAGCCTTCCACGTCAGCTTGCAGGTTGCCACCGTCGATCGAGTCGATCAGTACTCCCTCGTCGCTCTCGTAGGGTTCGGCAAAGAATTTGTAAACGCCTAAATTCTCTTGACCGATATAGAGATAGCCGAGTTCGCGATCGACCACAATCCCTTCAGTCTGGGCGTCTTCCAACTCGCCATCTGCGGGAATCGGTACGGTGAGGGTGCGCACCAGTTCCGCCTTCACACCGCCGTTGCCATCGTCTAGCAGTTCCAATTGGGCGATCGTGTCGCCCTCCCGCTGGGTGACGTAGGCGTAGGATTTGCCTGTGACGGGGCTAGTGTAGGTGGCAATGCCGTAGGCGGTTTGTTCGCCATCGTCTACACCAAAGATGGTTTCCAAAATTTCCTCAGAGGTGATGTCGCTGAGGACGCCTGTGGTGGGGTCGATTTGGAAAATTGCCAGGGTGTCGTTTTCCCGATCGGAGGCAACGGCTAAATCCACCGATTCACCACCCAACTCAAAGCTGTAGAGCAAATCCACGTTGTTGTAGCGGACATCACCGTATTCCTCTGGGGCGATCGACTGCACCAATTCACCCTCTAGATCGAATACCGCTAAGCCACCATCCTTCAATACCGTGATCACCAAGCTGTCAGCGGAGTCGGTGGGGTTGATCCAGATTGCGGGGTCGTCGGCATCTCCAGCGATCGCCCCCTCCGGAACCTCCTCATCGGTGTCGAGGATTGGCAGCGTTTCCAGCTCCGGCAACGCCACCGGAATCTCGTCGAGATCCAAGCCCAGCGCAATGAATTGGGTAGCTTGGGTGTTGCTGAAATTGTTGTCTGCAACAGCAATCAGCGATCGTTGTCCGTTTGCCAGGGTGGGACCAAATTCGATGCCCTCTAAGTTATCGGGCACGACACCCAGGTCGGCGAAGTCCAAGATTTCTTCTTTGCTGACTGCTGGATCGATTTCAAAGGCAGTGCCTTCGTCCTCGAAGAACAGGTCGTCTAAACCACTGACATCCAATGCACCCTGAGTCCGCACTTCAAACAGCTTCACCGTATTGCCAATGCCCGTGGAGAACGATCGCTCCATTGCAATTAACGTGCCGCTGTTGTCGATCGCCAGCAGATCCACCAAACCATTGGTGCCAAAACTACCAGCGGGATTGGGGGCAACTGCCACTGGCTCGACTTCATAGACAAATTCTTGAACTAACTCATTGGTCGTCAGGTCGTACTTGAGGATTCGCGCCAAGCTACCATCCTCTAAGTTTGCCGCACCGCCATCCTGCTTCAGGGCATTCTCGGTAGCCACGTAGAGGAAGCGCCCATCAGGGGTAATTGTGGCACTCTCAAAGGCGAGGTTATTGCGAATTCCCGTATCTCCGGCGCTGGCAAGGAATTTGTCGGGCACGGGCAACTGGCTCACCTGCCCCCCATTGATAGAAAACTCATTGACAAAGGGATTGGTGATGCGTCCCAAACCAGGATTCACCTCACCCTCGGAGGGAATGATCAGCGTGCCATCTGCTGTCAAGGCAATATCTTCTGGGTCAACGCTGAAGGTGGGGAAGGGATTGCCTGCGGCATCCGTCAAGGTAGTGACATCGGTGAAGGTTACATCGCCATCCGAGAGCGTGCCATCACTCAGATCGATCGACAGGGTGTAAAACCGAGCTGGGTTGAATTCGCTGCGATCGTCTGAAATCGCGTAATACTGATCATTCTCCGCATCGTAGGTCAGCCCCGATAGACCCCCTAGATTGGTGCCTTCAAAGGACGTACCTGTGGCAAAGGTAACGGTTCCTAGCAACTCTACATCAGCGACCGTTTGGCGATCGGGCACCACCACATCCACCCAGACCAAGCTGTGGTCGGAGGCAGGGGTAGTGGCAGGGTTTTGGCGATCGCCCACCAAGCGGAATAATGGATTGTCCGTAGTGGGCCAAAACACTCTGGCATCGCTAATCGTCAAGTTGTCAGACGGCAACACATAATCCGCCCGCAGATTGCCGGGGGTGACATCACCAAAGTCTGCCGTATCAAAAGCAGGATTGCTGATGTGGGAAGCGTTGATGCCACCGTCAATCCCTGCCTGCTCTACACCTCCCAAGCTAGATGGAGTGACACTGGTGTTGACCAAGGGATTGTCCAACAGTTGTAGAATCGCGTCGTCCACGCTGTCGCCATCGTTGGGGTCGGCGTTTTGGTCGCCCATGATCACAAATTTGGCACCACTGGCTAAACCACCCGTCCCACCGGCATCGTCGTAGATATAATCCCCTGCACCAGGAGTGACATAATCTGACCAAAAGCGGATTTCGTCGTGGTTGCGTGTACCGTTGCGATCTTCAGGTCCATCAAACACCGGGGGTGTGGGATGGCTGA
>JAAUSV010000359.1 GCA_012032525.1 Leptolyngbyaceae cyanobacterium SL_7_1 | reverse complement strand
AGGGTGGGCGGTGGGCGGGGGGTGGGGGTAGGCGGTGGCGGCAATGGGGGACGATCGATCGGACTTGCAACGGGATGTGGTGATGGGTGGCTTCCTCCACAATGGCGGTGGCAAAGTCATACCAACTGGCGACCCCCCGGTTGGTGATGTGGTATGTACCAAAGTCAAAGGAGGGGGGTGAATTTAGCAAGCGGGTAATCAGGGGTTGGATGGCATGGGCAAGGTCAACGGCAGAGGTAGGAGTGCTGAGCTGATCGGCAACGATTCGTAGTTCCTGTTGCTGGGCTGCCAACCGCAGATGGTATTCAAAAAGTTGGAGGAGTGACCGATACCATACAACCACGCTGTCCGCAGAATCAGGTGCCGTTCCCAGGTTTGTCGAATGTGGATTTCGCCGGATAGTTTCGATCGCCCGTAGGCGTTGATCGGGTTGGGCACATCATTTTCGTCATAGGGTGTGGTGGATTCCCCATCAAACACATAGTTGGTCGAGAAGTGGATCAAAGGAATTGTTAGGGTTTTGGCGACTTCTGCTAAAACCGCCGGGGCGATCGCATTTACGGCATCGGCTTGGCTGACCTCCGTTTCAGCCCGATCGACCGCGTTGTAGGCAGCGGCGTTGATTAGCAAATCAGGTTGGATTGGCAACACAACGGTGGGAATCTGGTGGGGTTGGCACAAATCCAGGGTGGCACGGTTGATGACAATCACTGTCCCTACCCTGGATAGCGTCCGGCACAGTTGCTGTCCCAGTTGACCGCTAGCTCCTAGCAGGAGAATGCGGGTCATGCAAACACCTCACAGTCCTCCAACCGTTTACCTGCCTGATCCTTAGCAGAAAGGATGGGTTCTCCAGTCAATTGCCAGTCGATCGCCAAGGTTGGGTCATTCCACAGCAAACAGTGCTCATCGGACGGGACGTGGTAGTTTGTCAGCTTATACAGGACATCGGCGATCGGCGATCGCACCACAAATCCGTGGGCAAACCCTGGGGGAATCCACAGTTGCAAGCGATTTTGAGTACTCAGTGTCACCCCCACCCACTGCCCAAAGGTGGCGGACGATCGCCGCAAATCCACCGCTACATCCCAAATTTCGCCCACCGTCACCCCCACCAGTTTGCCTTGCGGGTGCTGAATTTGGTAGTGCAATCCCCGCACCACCTGTTGCACGATCGCGAGTAATTATCTTGAACAAACTCCAGTACATTGCCAGTGGCTTCGGCAAAGTGCTGTTGATTGAAGCGTTCAAACACGAACCCCCGTTCATCTTCAAATAATTGGGGTTCCACAATCAAAACCCCAGGAATTGAGGTCGCAATGATGGGCATGGGTTTCTATCCTGATTGCAGATAGACTTCCTCGGCAACCCGCTTGAGGCGACGCAGTTGGGCTTGCATGTCTTGTTGGGTTAGTCCGGCAGCAAAGGTGTTAAAGCCAAATCGGACGATCGGGTTGGGTACTTCAAATTGGAAGCGATTGAGCAATCGAGTCCCTTTTAGCATGGGTTGGCACTCCCAGCGATCGTGTCCTTTAAAGAACCCCCTAAACTCCCAAACGATTAAACCAGGTTCCCGCTCCACCACCACACTGTGCAAGCTGGGCATGAGCAGGGGCACTTGAATGACAAACCGACTGCAACTCCCCAACTCGGTTGTCCAATCTCCAATCGGTTCACACCGCAGGGCTGGATTGAGCCAACGATGCATCAGTTGGAGGTCAGTTAGGCACTGTTCGACAGTGGTAGAACTGGCATTGATTTGGATCGAGTGTTCAAAAACTTGCACAGGCTCAAACGCTAACGGCACCATAGACGCTAGTTTCTACAATAAAGAACTCCAGGAAAGATTGCAGGGAAACCAGCAAAAAATTGCTCTGTCTCCACCAATCACTGATTTATCTACAGAGATAGATGAAAAGCTGAAAATTGTGTTGTAGCGTCTTCTAAGGTTGACTTAGTCATGGTAAGACTAGAACCAAGCTTGCGATTTGGAGCAAGGATCTTCCTCACCGGATTGGGTCAGTTGCATCTCTCTATGGGGTCTCCACTGAAGAAATTATGAACGGAAATTGGCAATTCATCATCCAGTTGTTACCTGTCGATGGGCTATTTTCAACACAGGGAGTGTTGAGTTTGCTAGCGCAAGTTGAGACAACGGTCACAACCTCAGATAGTCCTGGTAGTGTTGTCCGCACTATTACAAATGATCTAGGCGCATCCTTGCCCAACTTGCTACGGGCGATCGTCATCCTAGTGGTAGGTTGGTTGATCTCCTTGATCGCATCCGCGCTGGTTAAAGGCGTCCTTAAGCAGACCAATATAGATAATCGGGTTGCCAATTGGGCAACAGGGCGTCCTCGAACCACCGACTCTCCCCCGATCGAGAAGTGGATCGCCAGCGCGGTTTTCTGGATCTTCTTTATTTTCACGATTATTGCCTTTCTCAACGCCCTAGAACTATCGGCTGTCTCCCAGCCTTTGAGCAATTTCCTCGATCAGGTAATTGGTTATCTGCCCGAACTGGCGGGAGCCGCCATTTTACTGGGGATTGCCTGGTTGGTCGCCACCTTGGTCAAAGCGCTGGCAACCCGAGCACTGAATGCGTTTGGCATTGATGAGCGTCTAGGGCAACAATTGAACGACCAACCCCGACCGATGGACGATCCAGCCGTGACTCCACTGGGTGACCCAGCCGTTCCCCCCTACGACCCTACGGCTCCGGCGGCGACTCGACCGAGTGGCACGGGTACAGCGGCGGCTCCAAGCGACCAGTTCTCCCTCAGTGAGACCATCGGTAATACGCTCTACTGGTTTGTTTTCCTGCTGTTTTTGCCATCGATCCTCAGCACCTTGCGGTTGCAGGGAACCCTACAGCCCGTTCAAGACCTGTTAAACGATATTCTCTCGATCATTCCTAATATTTTGGCGGCGGTGCTGATTGGGGCGGCGGGCTGGCTCGTTGCCCAAGTGGTGCGCCGGATTGTCACCAACTTTTTGGCGGCGGCGGGAACCGATCGGGTGGGCAACCGCTTTGGCTTGGCACAAACCCCCGGTAGCCGATCGCTTTCCTGGGTAATTGGCACGATCGTGTTTGTGCTGATTTTGATTCCTACGGCGATCGCAGCGTTGCAGGCACTCCAAATTGAAGCAATCTCGGCACCTGCCGTGAATATGCTCAATCAAATCCTCAATGCCCTACCCCAGATCTTCACCGCCGCCATAATTTTGCTGGTGGCATACTACGTCGGGCAATTCCTCAGCGAGTTGGTCACCAATCTGCTGACGGGATTGGGATTCAACAATGTGTTCTATTGGTTGGGCTTGCGATCGGAACCCTACGCCCCTAGCCAAGCCACCGTTCCCCCAGCCCAGCCCGGTCAACCCCCAGCGGTTGTGCCTACCAAAACTCCGTCAGAAGTGGTGGGGATTGTGTCTTGGGTAGGGATCATGCTGTTTGCAGCGATCGCCGCCATCAACATCCTCAACATCGAAGCCCTGACAGCGTTAGTCACTGGGATTACAGTGATCTTCGGGCGAATTTTGGTCGGTCTGTTGGTGTTTGCCATTGGCTTATACCTTGCCAACCTGGCATACAACCTGATTACCAGTTCCGGTGGACGGCAAGCCAAAATTTTGGGTCAAACCGCTCGAATTGCCATTTTGGCGCTCGTGTCGGCGATGGCATTACAACAAATTGGCGTTGCCAGCGACATCATCAACCTTGCCTTTGGCTTGCTTCTAGGGGCGGTCGCCGTGGCGATCGCCCTGGCTTTCGGCTTGGGTGGTCGAGATGTGGCTTCTGAGCAAATCCGAGAATGGCTGAATTCCTTTAAGCGGGGCGATCGCCCGTATTAGGGATCGCCTAGCGTCAGGTGTCCTTCCTTGTGTCGGGGCACGGCATTGTCGTGCCCCGTTGCCTATGGATAGTCGCGCCCAACCAACACCATGGTGGTGCCCACCACTGGACTACGGGCAAGCTGCGATCCCTCTCGATCAATCAGCTCTAGTTGTTGAAAGTTGAGGGACTGCGATCGCGCCAACAACTCTGCTGCCAATTGTTTCTGGCGATCAGTGCTGAGGTCATCCCAACCGCTAATCACCACGGTCAACCGACTATTACGGAAATTCGCTTGCATGGATTGAATATGACCCTCGCTGTAGCGATCGACCACAGCGGCGACTTCTGCTTGGATCGAGGCAATCAAAGGGGGAACTGGGGTCAGTTGTAGTGGAACTGGTGCGGCAGGTCGGGGTGGGGGAGCCGTCACCGTTGGGTGATCCACTGGTTGGGTGAAGGAACCCGGCAATCCGACAAACACGATCCAGCCACCGATTAACAGCAACCCAGCGATGCCACTGACCAAACGGCGATCGCCCATGCGAGTTGCCCAAGGTTCCGGCAACCGTTGCTGAATGGCAGCGAAGCCAACGGTTGCCCACGACTGTAATCGCTTGGTCACTGGGCGTAGTTGCTCAATCACCTGGACGACGATCGCCGCCGCTTGGGAAACGGATGCCTGCCAGCGGGTTGGGGGGAGGGTGCGACCGTCTGGCTTGGGGGGGAGGGTCTGTTTTTTGCTAAAAATTGAATTGGCAGCGATTTTGGTGTAGGTTGAGCATGATGGTGAAACACCTCTTTTGAGTCGAGTGGCGTTGACTCCCCCGCTGCGGATACGCCTTGCACCGATGGTTCCGACGATAGTTTTGACGATGGTTTTGACTGTTGCGATTCTGAGTGTGGTTGCGTTTCAGACATAGTTCATCCCCTGAGCAATCAATCGCTGTGGGAATCAAACCAAAAGTCTAAATGCCTATCCCACACTGAATGCCATTCTTACTCTACCACCAGAGTTTCCCCTGCTATTCCTTCCCCCGGTCTTTGATCCCCATGGCAGTGACGATTCATCAACTGACGCGTTTCAAAAAGGAAGGGCGCTCGATCGTTGCCCTCACCGCTTGGGATTATTTGCTTGCCGAGGCGATCGACCAAGCCGGGGTAGATGTGATTTTGGTGGGCGATTCTTTGGCAATGGTGGCGTTAGGCTACGACACGACATTGCCTTTGACCCTAGAGGAAACCTTGCACCATGCCAAAGCCGTTCGCCGAGGCGTGAAAAATGCTCTGCTCGTGGTAGATTTGCCGTTTATGAGCTATCAGGAAAGCCCTGAGCAGGCGTTGCGCTCTGCCGGTCGGGTCATGAAGGAAACCGGAGCGCAGGCGGTGAAGATGGAAGGGGGACACGCTGGATTGGTGACAACGATCGAGCGGCTAGTCCAAATTGGCATT